>USPB01000035.1 GCA_900556405.1 uncultured Actinomyces sp. | reverse complement strand
TGCGGGCGACGACGCATGGCCCCGGCTGCATCCAGATGAGAGCCTGGCGGCACTGGGAAGCATCCGGAGACGTGGTGGCGATAACCAATCGCGAGCGAGCTGCGCTCATGAGAGTCGCGAGATGAGCCGCCTCGCCGGTGAGCCCCTCGGAGGTGGCGAAGCTCGAGGTGACGTCGCCCGGAACGACGATGTGAGGACGGTCAGGCATTGCGCACCTCCAGGCTCATGATGATCGCGAGAACGTCTTCGTTCAGGTCGCCGAACGTCGGGGTCGTCATCGTCGCGGTCGCCGTGAGGAGAAAGTCATTCGCGCCGTCGGAATGAATCCATGCCCACTGGCAGGCGGTGATAGGAACCGTGCCCTGAATGTAGATCCCCGTGCGCAGCCGCGACGATTCGGGTCGCGCCGGCCACTCGCAATCCTCCAGCATGCGGAAGCCGGGAACCTGATCGGACATGGACCGTGCCGAGTCGGCGAGGGCCTGCTCGGGCGTGGTGCTCGCGGGTATGGGGGATGCGAGCACGAGGAGGGTGGGTGTGAAATCGTAGTCGGTATCGATGGGTCCGACGGCGAGGGCGATAACGCCACCTTCAGGAGACGTTGAATCCTGTTCCGAATTGTCGGCCGTTGTTTGATCCTGCGTGTCGTCGGCACTCCCGAATGCCTGGTTGAGGATCGAGGAGATCTCCTCCTGTGGGCACGACGACCAGCGGGGAGGCATCAGCCAATAGGTTGACAGGCTCATGGCATGCCCCGACCCTGATCGTTGTCAGCAGGCTCCTCGCCGTCCTCCGAAAGCTCGAACTGCGGGAGGGGGTCACCGTTCTCGTCCAGCATGCCGTGGCGCTTCATGTACTGGTACCGAGCGTCGGCCCAGCGGGGGACAGGTAAGGGGAAGAAATGATAGATGGCAGCGATAAGAAAACAGAGTATACCGGCGGCTGTGAGGATCCCCGTCATGACGTAATGGAAACCCAATTTATAGCTGGTGTTTCCGAGGCTGCAGATGAAGAAACCAAGGCCAACAAGTGGGCGTGTTGTTGCTTGGCTTCTCGCGCTGCTGCTCATCCGTGAGGTAACGATGCGAGAGTTGCTAGAGAATGTGGTGTCGAGATAGGTCTCCATGTACCAGGCGCCAATAATCATGAGTCCGAAAATCGCTCCACAGACTTCCCAGAAAATCATGACTGTGAACCTCCGATGTTGATGAGCGCGTGCATGCCGTCATTGACGAGACTTGCTGCTTTTTGTCCAATTTTGCTTCCCACTAGCCCGCCTATGACACCGCCGATCACGCCTCCAGCGAGAATGCCGACGGGGCCGCCGACGGCACCGATCGCTGCGCCTAGTTGTGCTCCATATGTGGCTCCCAAGTACGCGCCTGTAGCGCTGGCAGCGCCCGTCACACCTGCCCTTGCTATCTTTTCGCCCTCTCCCATCTCCGGGTGGTGGTAGGAGTCTGACTGGTAGTTGTCGTAGGCGCTGACGACTCCGTCCAGGACCGCACAGGCGCGGCCTGCGACTTTGCCGCCAATGCGAAGCGCGTCGGCTGCTTTGACCACCCGGCTGCCGCCTTCGACGGCATTGACGGAGGGGACCTTCCAGTTCTTGAGGTTTCCTCGCTCGGTGACTTGCTTCCAGAGGGACGCTTCCCGGAGCCCGGGAGGGGCCTCATACGTGGCGCCCTTCGCTTGCAGGTAGAGCGCCTCGGTTGTATCCCCGACGGTATTGCGCACTGTGTCCGCCCAGCTGGGATAGCCTCCGGCTGCGTTGGGTCCCGTGGGGAATCCGTACGTGCCGACGAATCTGTTGAAAACAGCCAGGATCGTCGAATCCCAGATGGTCGGGTCGATCGCTGCGAGGTCGTCGCCGAACAGCGATTCGGCGTAGGCGAACTTCTTCTGATTGGTGTCGCAGCGCGAACGCAGCGACGCAAAGATGACGCCAACGCCGCCAGGAACGTCTGCTGGGTGGCTGATGGCGACCTGCGTGCCCGCCTGAGAAACCGTCAGTCCGGCTGCTGCGGCATCGGTGATGATGGCCTGAAACTCTGTCCTGATGGGTGCCATGGCGCCCGCGTAATCCTCCAGGGCAGAGTGCAGGGAGCGCAAGCATGACACGGCGTGCTCGCTCGCGGAAATAACATTTGTTAGGTGCTCGACGACCGTCTCCACCAGCCTGGCCCGCTGATGCCCCATCTGTCCGCGAGCTGTTGTCGCATCCGCGATGGCATCGTCAAGCGCCACGATCGGCGCGTCGCACCAGTCCTTCAGCGACTGAACTGCATCCACGTCAACTGGGAAGTCCCACGTCAAGGACTCGGCGAACTCTACGGTTCCTGCCGATTCGGGAATCGTAGAAGCGTCTGCAAGGAGGGGCATCGCGTCACTCCATCGGAACAACTGTGCGGCGCAGGTGGTGTGCGTCACTTGACAGTTAGACTACTCCGGTTGTTTGACAATCTGCAGTGCGATTCGGCTTGGGCGCATATTGTCTTGGCGTTGTTCCAGGTGGGAGTTGATTTACTAGGGTGTTATCTGATATTCCCATCGAGCTGCGGACGAGAGGTCACCTCGGGCGCGTGCGAAGGAGCGCCCGCCCGACGGTATCGTCGAGGCGAGCGCTCCCCTGCTGTCTCTGTCGGTGAGAGTGCGTTCAGACGTATCCGAGCCAACGGCCGGAAGGTGCGAACTGGGATGTTCGGCCATCAGTGGTGGCCGTGCCGACCGCCATGTGTCCGCTGACGGGGTCAAGCCAGTACCATGCGCCACCCGACTGGATCCAGCCTGTGAGCATCATCCCGCTGCCGTCGAGCCAATACCAGTTGCCGCCGTCTTGGACCCAGCCACCCGAGCGCATTGCGCCGCTGCTGGACAGGAGGAACCACCCGGTGCCGTCGTTCACCCATCCGGTGCGCATCTGGGCACTGCCGGGAGCCATGTAGTACCAGGAGCCTCGATCCAGCAGCCAGCCTTCCGCAGCCTTGCCGCTGCCGCTCAGGTAGTACCAGGAACCCCAGATGTTACGCCAGCCGCCGGCGTCCATGCGTCCGCTCGAGGGGTCCATCCAATACCAGCCGGTACCGTCGTGGATCCACTCCTGCCCCATCGCGCCGTTGGCCTGCATGTAGTACCAGGAGCCTCCGTCCTGGAGCCAGCCTGTTGCCACTGCGCCGGAGCCGGTGAGGTAGTACCAGGTGCCGCCAATGCGGTGCCAGCCGCCGCGGAGCATGTGGCCGGAGCCGTCCACCCAGTACCACTTGTCACCGTCGTGGACCCACGTGTTCACAGCCATGTTGGACGTGCTGTCCATCCAGTACCACTGACCTCCGTCGAGCACCCAGCCATTCTCGACGGCAGATACGGAGCCGTTGAAGTAGTGCCAGCCGTCGTAGAAGCCCTTCCACCATCCGCGCGTCGGGGTTGGTTTGCCGTTGCGGAACCAGTAGGTGTGGGGTGTGGTCGATGCGAATGTGTGTCCCATTCCGACGTTCATGTAGGGGTGGGTGATCCCGCCGGGGGTGAAGGTGCCGACGAGGGCGGGGATGCCGGCGTTTTGCATCGAGTACGCCTCGAACCACTCGTAGCGGCCCCTGAGTGCGGGTAGACCAAGACGGTCGGGGGTGTGGAACTCGTAGCCCGTGTTCATGACGAGCGACGGGGAGAGCGCGTCCAGGAAGCTTTCGCTGTTTGAGCTTGAGAGGCCGTGGTGACCGGCTTTCAGCCAGTCTACGTGGCCGACGATGCCAGCCACGTAGTCTTCCTTGCCCTCGCCACTCTCGAGGTCGGCAGACAGGTAGGCGCTGCGTCCGTGAGCGGTGATCTTCGCCGTGTAGCTGATGAGGTTCGTGTTCGTGAGCTTGCCGGGGTGCGCGTATTCCTCGTCGGGAGACAGGGGGATGATCTGGACGAGCATGTCGCCCATCTGGATGAGGTCGCCTTGTCCGGGCTTGACGTGCTGGTCGAACGTCGCCCCGTACGCGCCCTGGGCCCACGTCGCCGCGGCTACGAGGTCGTCGTAGACCTTCTGGTTGTCCCACAGGGCGTTCACTTCATCGCTGACCGAGTAGGAGTCGTCGTAGACGGGCGTGTAGATGTGCTTGGGGTGGTACCTGTGGATCAGAGTGTCAGCCCAGCCGATATGGTCGGAGTGCGGGTGGGTGCCGATGAAGAAGTCGAGGTTGGAGGAGTTGATGCCCAGGCTGTCGAGGTAGGGGCGGACCTGGTCTTCCTGTCCCCACGTTGCGATGTATGGTCGCCACGGGTAGCGGGGGTCTGACCCGTCTGGGTACTCGTTGTCGTCGCCTGCGTCCACGATGCCGAAGTGGCCATTCGACTCGACCACGATGCAGTCGGCACCCGACAGGGACAGGATGTGCACCTTGTCGTTGCCGATGCTCCCGTCTGGTTGAGCGGTGACGAGGGGTGGGGTCTGCGTCGATGGGACTGACGGAGTAGACGAGGTGGTCGGCTGCGGGTCGGGGCGCGCCGCTCGGGCGTCCTCCTCGGCCTGTTGGGCGTCAGCCGTTTGACGGTCTTGGTCGGACACGGGTGGGTTAGTGGGGGCCGTGATGGACGTGTCCTCGGAAGAAACGTCTTCCTGTGATGGTGCTGCGAACGTCGCGGTAGGGGCTAGCGTCAGGGATAGGGCGACGGCAAGCCCGGCCTCGACGGTGCGGAAGTGCTTCATTGCTGAGGGATCTTTTCTGGGTTAATGAGAAACTGTTGGGACGTTCTCTAGCCTACGGGGACGCAACGTAGATTTATTGTCTAATGATTACATAATAATGTGAATTGCATAACATGCTGAAACAAATGTTGAGAATGGAGAGGGGTATTGGAGATCGCTGCACCGCAGGGTGATGTGGCCGCTCCTGATGCTAGGCCGTGGACGAGGTCACCTCGGGCGCGTGTGGGACGGTAACGTATGCGCCATGACGACGCCCACTTTCGCCGACGTTGACGAGGCCCTCGCCCAGCACGACTACCGCGCGGCCCTGGCCATTCTCGAATCGCTCGAGGTCGTGGGCGAGGATGCGTGCTACCGCCGCGACATTCAGGCCGCCGCCTGCGCCGACCGACTCGGCCTGTACCCCCTGTGCGAGGAGTACGCGACGCGCGCACGCGCCTATGGGGATGACATGGCCGCGCCCTTCGCGCTGATCGCCTGTGCCCAGCGCCGCCAAGGCCTCGTCGCTGATGCCGAGGCTGTGGCCGTGGCGGGCATGCGCCTGCATCCCCAATCAGCTGAGATTGCGCGCGAACTGACCCTCTGCCTCGTCGACCTGGGGCGCTGCGAGGAGGCACTGTCCGTCTCGCAGGTCGCCACCGACGGATTCCCCGACGATGTTGAGCTCCTCATGGCCTACGGGCGCCTGTGGGAACCCGTGGACCCGAACGCTGCGCAGTGGGCGTTCGGTCGCGCCAAGGCGAACGCCCCGGACCTGGCCGAGGCGAAGTTCGCATACGACTCCCTCGCCCATCCCCTCAAGGGGGCCGGGCGCTCCTCGTACGCTATCGAAATGCAACCGGCCGTCGCGACGGCCTACCGGGGGATGCTCAAGCGCGTGACCTTCGTGCTCGATAAGGCGTGGATATTCGCGATCATCGGCGGATTCGGGTCCGGTCTGGGCTATCTGTTCACCCTGCGCTACATGACGGATGAGCGCGCGCTCCTCTTCTTCCTCCTGTACGCTGCGTCGGCGCTGAGCGGATACGCGTTCGTGTTCCTCCAGATCGCGCTGTTCAACCGCACGTTGCCGCGCGGCGTGCGCCTGACCTTTACGCGCCTGCGCAAGCGATTCCCCGACCTGGGAAGCTCCGTCATGGACTTCATTCGCATGATCGTGCTGGCTGGACTCATTCTTTTCGTTCTGATGGCGCTGACGCGGTGAATGAATCGGTCGGTTAAAATCTCGATCACTCTATGACGATGCCTATATCCTGACCATCGAAAACGTGTCAAACCATGCGCCTGACAGTTGCGTTGTAAGGCGCGGATAATCAACAGACAGCGCTATTGTGAGGGCGTGACCCATCAGCCCTTAGAATTCGCCGCACCGCCCAGGCCCTACCGCCTGGGGAATGACCAATTGCGCCGCTACAACCGCGTGCGCTCCGGGCAACAAACGCAGGGCCGCATCAACATCGCCATCGATATCGTCACCGTCCTCCTCATCATCTCGGTGAGCGTGATCGTCGCCGTCGTCGAAATGTCCTCCGTGCCCGAGCCGACCATTGAAGCGCTCGCCGCCGTGGCCCTGGCCCTCATCCTCGGAGGGGGCATCATTCTCCTCGCGCTCCTTGCCGCGCTCATCGTCGTCGCGCGCCGGTGGCATCGCGAATGGGACTGCAACGAGGACCTCGTCATCTTCTCTGACTCTCACGCCGCCCTGCGCGCCGCCCGGCGTGACGGCGCCATCATGACCGCCTGCGCGCGCATGCAGCTCGCCTGGTTTATCGGATTCCTCGCCGTCGGTGCCATCGCCGTCGCCACCGAATCTGCCCTCCTGGCGGCCCTCGTCTCCCTGCCTCTCGCGATGGGCCTCGTTAATTCCTGGCGCTCGGGCCAAGCCCTGCGCAGGATCACCGCGCGCACCCTCTAATGTCATCCGTGCGCGCGATTTGTTTGCGCGCGCATAGACCCAGAAGCCTGCCAGCCGGTAGGCTTATCGCATGACGAATCCTCTCATCGACTCGCTCGCGTCGATCATCGAACAACGACCCGAGGACCATCCCCTGCGTGAGCATCTCGCCGAACTCCTGATCGCCGAGGGGAGGGGCGCCGAAGCCATCTCCCACCTGGCCGTTATCCTGTCCGTCGACCCGCACAACGAGCGAGTCGCCGCCCTCATGCGCAGCGCCCTCGGCGTGCCCGAGGCTCCCGCCCCGTCTGCGCCCGCGGGTGACGAGGCTGAGCCTGCCGCGCCCGAGGCTCCCGAGTCCTTGAGCCCAGCCGTGGACGAGCCAACTGCGGCTGAGCCTGAGCCCGCGGCCCCCGCCTCGGAGGATGCGGACATTCCCGCGATCGTGACGATTCATCCCGCGGCCTTCCCGCAGACGGCCGAGGAAGGGAACGACGCGGGAGGCGCGCCGATCGGCGAGGCCGGAGATGGGCAGGATGATCCCGCTTCCGCCGACGGCGCCGATCCGGAAAACTTCGACTGGAAGAACGCCGAGAAGCAAGTCGGCGGGCCGGCACCCGCATTCGTGAAACCGGGGGCCGTCGAGGGCGAAGTCGAAGTTGACGAGAAACCCGAAGGCGATGCGTGGGCCTTTGAAAACGTGACGTCGACGCTGGCTGACGTGGGCGGCATGCAGTCGGTCAAGGACCGCCTCACCATGGCCTTCCTGGCACCCCTGCGCAACCCCGAAATCCGCAAGCTCTACGGTAAGAGCCTCAACGGCGGCCTGCTGCTCTACGGCCCTCCCGGCTGCGGCAAGACCTACATCGCCCGCGCTCTCGCCGGCGAGCTCGGCGCCGCGTTCATGAACATCAAGATTAGCGATGTCATGGCGCGCTACTTCGGTGAATCGGAAGCTAACCTCCACGAACTCTTCGAGACCGCGCGTGCCAACGCCCCCGTCGTCTTTTTCCTCGACGAAATCGATGCGATCGGCATGCGGCGAACGGACATGGGCTATTCCGGCATGCGATCGGTCACCAACCAGCTCCTCATGGAACTGGACGGCATCGGATCCGACAACGAAGGCGTCTTCGTCCTCGCCGCGACCAACACCCCGTGGGACGTGGACCCCGCGCTGCGCAGGCCCGGACGCTTCGACCGATCCGTCGCGGTCCTACCCCCCGACGGCCCCGCCCGACAGGCAGTCCTGTACCACCACCTCAAGTCCCGCCCCGTCGAAGGCATCGACATGAGATACCTGGTCCAGCGCACCAATGGATTCACCGGCGCCGACCTGGCCCACCTGGTCGACAGCGCCGTCGAATACGCGATGATGGACTCCGTACGCACCGGCAACGTGCGCATGGTGACCATGCAGGATTTCCGCAGGGCACTGGAGCAGATTCGACCCAGCGCGGGCCCCTGGTTCGTCACCGCTCGCAACATCGTCGAATACGGCAACCGAGAAGGCCAATACGACGACCTCGCCGAGTACATGAAGGCAAACAACCTGATGTGAGGAGGTGGGGGGCGCACTCGCGCTGCCCACCCCTCGCCGTTCGCTACCGATGCCGAGGAGAACCGATGTCTCCCGAGGAGATCTCGAAGCGGATCAATCACGCCCAGGCCTTGATCGACATCAAGCGCCCCGAACGAGCCATCGAACAACTCGTCACGATCCCTCAGGACGACCCCGAGGTCTCAGCGCGAGTGAACTGTCTCCTCGCCCACGCTCACCTCACAAATCACGAGCCTGAGAAGGCTTATGCGTGCGCTCGGCGAGCCGTCGAAGCCTCCCCCAACAATCTCAGCGCGCTGTACTGGTTGTCCTACTTGGAAGGGGACCGCAAGCTCGCCCTCAAACACGCCACGCACCTCGTCGAACTCGCGCCAGAACAAGGTTTCAGCCACACCATGAGGGCCCACGCCCTCGCGCGTAACTTCCAGTGGGAGGAGGCGCTGCGCGCAGCGCGGGAAGGCGAACGCCTCGACCCCGAAGACCCCTTCGCGCTCAACACCCTCGCGCGGCTGCTCGCCAGGGACGACGAACAAGCGGCACTCGACGTCTACCAACGCGTCCTCTCACTCGACCCAAACAACAAAGCCGCCCGCGAAGCGATCGCGGACATACAAGAAGTCGACCGCACCGACGCCACCAGCCGCCTCTACCGCGACCTCCTCGCGGAAAGCCCCAGCGAGAAAACATACGAGAATAAGCTCCACTGGCTGGTGTTCAAGCCGCTCTTCTACCTCTGCCTGGGCCTGACGATCACCTACGTGATCGGCTGGTCGATCGCAGGCCTCGTCTACGCGTTCGGCAGTCGTGACGGTGCGATCACCGTCGGGCTGGTATGGTCCGCGTTGATTCCCCTGCGCGGCATGGACAGCGCAGTGCGCAAACACCTCTCACAGGTCGCCGCCGGACAGGGCAAGACACGCCGCGAGGTCGTGGACCTGACGTTCAAGCGCCGGCCCGTCGGTGCGACGATAGCGACGATCTCGCTCGCGCTCCTCGTCGTCACCCCCGTGGCATTCGCGGTGCTGCGGTACGTCGTTCCCGCGTCCTCGTGGTGGACGGCCGTGGGCGCGCCCATCCTCGTCATGGCCTGCGGGTGGATCGGCGCCGCCATCGCCCGCTCCATGGTCTTCAGGCGCGAACGCTAACGGCGGGCGGCGGGCGGCGGGCGGCTGGTGGCGCGCAGTCGGCGGCCGCCTCCTCAGCCCTTCGTGACCCTCTCGCGCACAGCCCCCGCGCCGAACGTCAGCACCGTCACAGCGGCCTCCAGAGCGCCCAGAACCAGCCCCTGCCTCGTATGAGCAAAACGAGCACCCTGCGCGCGGCGACGCTCACCGCGGCGGAACAGCCAACGCTCCACCCCGACCGTGATCATCGCCGAACCCAGCGCCGCGCCCGCGAGAACCGCCAACTCGGCCGGATCCGCCTCTGTGACGCCCTCCAGCGGATCCTCGCCCGCCACGGGTGAGGACTTCGAGCAATCCACGTCCTCATCGTCGTAGGGCGCAAGCTCCGCGCCCTCCGGCAGCTGCGCCACCATCGACCAGCCGAGCACCCCCAGCAAACCCGCCTTCACGAGGCCGCGCAACGGGCGCGAGCGCACGTAATCCGGCAGGGCGTACCAGGCGACAGTCGCGCCCACACCCGCCGCGAACCCCGCGACCCGAGTCGGGTCCACCGAGCCGGCGCACGGACAAGAACAGGTAGATGAGGCGGCCATAGCCAGTCCTTTCAATCGTGCTTTCGTGAATCAATCCGCGAGCATGTCCAGCAGGTGAGAGACGACCTTCCCGCCCGAATAGGCGGAACCGTCGTGCTGGTACTCGTTCGTGATGTAGTGCCGGGCGCCGATCAAGTTGCCCGTCTCCAGGGACAGCTCGCGCGGCACGAACATGTCGTCGTAGTACACGGCCGCAGCCACCGGCACCGTGTTCTCGGCCAGCACGTCCGGCAGGTACACGGGGGTCGCCTCCGTCGTCGACGCCAGGATCTGTGCCGCGCCCTTCAGCGGCACCAAGCCCGGATCCTCGTCAAACACGCGGCGCATGAAATGCTCGCCCGTCAGGTAGAAGGGCTCGCTGCCATCCAGCGGGTCCGCATCCTTCGCGAAGCCCGGGACCTCCTCGGCCAGGCGATCCGCCGCCCAGAGCGTCGCCGTGCCCACCAGATCCGGCGTCGCGCACGCGTAGATGTACTCCTGGAACACGCCGTAAATCGGCGCGACGTCCACCTGTGAGCCGATCACCGCCAGGAACTGCGACGAGAGGCGGCGCTCGCCTCGAACCGACGTCCACGGGCCCTCGAGCAGATAGTGCAGCTGATCCGTGTTGCTCTGGCCGCCCAACATCGTGCCGATCATGCGCAGGCGCGCGGGGGAGAGGCGCTCGCCCGTCGGCAGCGTCTCCTCCGTGTCCGCCAAGTGCGCGCACAGCTCACGCACCGTGCGCTCATCGCCCGGGTGGCGCTGGAAGTACGTGCGGTTGCGCGCCGCCGTGCGCTCATAGGTCAGGCGGTAGATCTCATCCACATGGACGAGGCCGGGAAGGCCTCCCGTGATCAAGCTGGCCTTCAGGCCCTGGGGAGCCAGCGACAGGTACGAGGTCGTGATGAAGCCACCGAAAGACTGGCCGAGCGTCGTCCACGGATCATCCCCGCACAGCTCGCGGCGCAGCGCCTCCGCGTCATACACAATCTGATCCTGGCGGAAGTGGCGCAGATACGCGGCCTTCTCCTCGTCCGTCTCCAAGTGGGAAAGCGCCTGAGCGTCCATGCGGGTCGACTGGCCCGTGCCTCGCTGATCCAGGAGCACCACGCGGTAATCCTGCAGGAGACGATTCATCCACCCGCCGGTAAACGTGCCGAAGCGCGGGCTCGGGTAGCCCGGGCCGCCCTGCAGGAACACCGCGTAGGGCGCATCCTCGCGGCCCTGACGCACGACCTCGCGCGCGAAAACCTGGATCGTCGGATTATCCGCACCCGTCGGGCGCAGATGATCCAGCGGAACGTCCAGACGATGCTCGTAAACGGTGTGGCCATGGTGCAGGTACGACTCTGTGTGCATGGACACAATGGTAGCGGTTTTGGGGCGGGCTCGTTGTGGCCTCGCTCTGGGCCGGGCTGCCCAGGCTCGTATTAGCGGGCCCACGTGCGCATTAGCGGGCCCACGTGCGCATTAGCGGGCCCACGTGCGGGCCAAGGGATCGGATCGCCATGTATGGTTCCTCAACAATGTCGCACGTAATTCCCCTGTGAGTATTTCAGACTTTGAAATCACGTCGTTGGAATTGCAACGTTTGTTGGGTGTCTCGAAAAATGACCATGTTAAATTACGTGCGACTTTGAGGGTGGAAACCCGCGCGCGCCCGCGGCTCGGAGCCGTTTGGCGGAGCTCATCAGAGCCAGTTCAGCAGCGCGACGTAGCAGACCGTTCCGATGCCGACGCTCCACAGGAGCTTACGGCCGCTCAACAGGTGCACCGCGACCGTCACGCCCGTCGCCACCAGCGCTGCCCACCAGCGCTCGCCCGCCGCCTGCGCGCCCTGCGACAGTGTGGAGAGCACCAGGATCAGCATGATGCCGGGCGGCATCCACACCGCCATATCGGAGACGAAACGCGAATCACGCAGCGGCTCCAAAATCTTGAAAGGCAGAGCGCGCAACGTAAAGTCGATGACGAAGACAATCACCAGGAGTGCCAGCAGGTAGCCCAGCGTCGGAGTCACTGCGCGCCCCCTTCCCGGGTTACGCGACCGGGCCCATCGGCCGAGGCAGGCGAATCCGCGGACCGCAGGATGCCTCGGCGATGAAGGACGTGACGAACCACCAGGCACGCGACGAACAGCAGGAGCGCCACCAGGAGACGCTGGCCAGGCGCCACCACCATGGCCACCGCGAAGGACGCGCCCGCGAGGAGGACCGAGGGCAGCTCGCGCCTGGTGCGCGCCGCGTCCAGCGTCAGCGTGATGAACAAAGCGGTGAGGGCGAAATCCAGGCCCTCGATCTGCGTCGGAATAAGGGATCCCGCGAACACGCCCACCAGGGCCGACGTCACCCACGTCAGGTTAAAGAGGGCCTGCATCGCCAACAGCCGAGGCTTCGTCCACCCATTCGGGCGGGCGGCGGTCAGCGCGTAGGCCTCGTCCACGAGGGCGTACATCGAAAAGAGGCGCGCGAAACGGCCCTCGATGACGTGCAACGGGAACGAGAACGCGAAAAACAAGAGGCGGAAGTTCACCAGCAGCATCGTCACCGCGATGACGGCCAGCGGCGTATTCTGCGCCGCCAGGGTCACGACGAGCAGCTCAGCCGACCCCGAGTAGGCGGACAGGGAAAGAGCTGGAGCCAACCACCACGGCAGGCCCAGTTGGATGACGAGAACGCCGTACGCGAGGCCCAGCGGGATGTATCCCGCGGCCACGGGTGCCGTGATGCGCAGGCCCTCGAGGATCTCGCGGCGGGTAGGGCTAGCCGGCACGG
>USPB01000034.1 GCA_900556405.1 uncultured Actinomyces sp. | reverse complement strand
CCTCGATGTCGTCTACAACCACACGGCCGAGGGCAACCACATGGGACCAACCCTGTCGTTCCGCGGCATCGACAATCCCTCCTACTACCGCCTTGTCGACGGGGATCGTCAGCACTACTTCGATACGACAGGCACGGGCAACTCCCTCCTGATGAGTTCCCCTCAGGTCCTGCAGCTCATCATGGATTCACTGCGCTATTGGGTCACGGAGATGCACGTCGATGGCTTCCGCTTCGACCTCGCCTCCACCCTGGCCCGTCAGTTCGCCGAAGTCGACCGCCTGTCCGCTTTCTTCGATCTGATCCACCAGGATCCCGTCGTCTCGCAGGTCAAGCTCATCGCCGAGCCGTGGGACGTCGGCTCTGACGGCTACCAGGTGGGCGGCTTCCCACCCCTGTGGTCCGAGTGGAACGGCAGGTACCGCGATACGGTGCGTGACTTCTGGCGCGGAGAATTCTCCTCGCTGCCCGACTTCGCCTCGCGCCTCGCAGGGTCCTCAGACCTCTACGGCTCGACGGGTCGCAAGCCCATGGCTTCCATCAACTTCGTGGTCGCACACGACGGCTTCACGCTGCGTGACCTCGTCTCCTATAACGAAAAGCACAACGAGGCGAACCTCGAGGGCGGTGCGGATGGTGCGAACGACAACCGTTCGTGGAACTGCGGTGCTGAGGGCGACACAGACGATCAGGACATCATCGAATTGCGCTACCAACAGCAGCGCAACTTCCTGACGACCCTCATGTTCTCCCAGGGCGTGCCGATGATCGCCCATGGTGACGAGCTCGGGCGCACCCAGCGCGGCAACAACAATGCGTACTGCCAGGACAACGAGATCTCGTGGATCAACTGGGATCTGGACGAGCACGACCATAAGCTGCTGCAATTCACCCGCCACCTCATCCACCTGCGGCGCGATCACCCTGTCATGCGCCGTCGGCGCTTCCTCGAAGGACCGGCCGAGCGCGGCGGCGAGTCAGATCTCGGCGAAATCGAGTGGTTCACCCCCGGCGGTACCCACATGACGGAGGAGGAGTGGAACCAGCCGTGGGCACGATCGACGATGGTGTTCTACAACGGCGACGCCATTCGAGAGCCCGATGCAAATGGGCGCCGGATCCTCGATGACGATTTCCTGCTGCTTCTGAACGCGGCTCCGGAGCCCGTCGATTTCACGCTTCCCGACACGAAGTACGGTCATATCTGGCACACCGTCGTTGACACGGCGGGCGACGATGATCGCTCCGAGTACCACTCGGGCGACGTGGTGCACGTTGGGCCTCGCACGTCGTACATCCTGCGCAACCCGCGCGGGCTATAAACGAGTAAGACAAACCGCCAACTTCCGGGTACGTGTACCGACTATTTATCGACCTGGGGGTTGGCGGCGCGTCTGGCCCAAAAGGCGTGTGGACACCCGTACGATTTGTTTCGTGAATGAAAACGCGGTGCCCGAGGAGTTTATGCGGGCTCTGCTGTCCCTGCGGCAGGCGGACCACCTGCCGCACATCCTCCTCGAGGAGGTCCCCCCACCTCGTCGTTTGGCGCCCTACACGGCTGCACTCGCGATGCGGACCACGGACGAGGACGAGGCCGGACAGCCCCTATCGAGTGGTCGCATGGTGATCCTGCACGATCCTATCGAGCAGCTCGGCTGGAACGGTACGTTCCGCATCGTCTCTCAGCTGCGCGCCCAGGTAGATGCCGAGATGATCGGCGATCCCATGCTGTCGGAGGGGATCTGGGGCTGGACGCTGGACTGCTTGGAGAGCGCAGGGGTAGGATTCCATGACATGACGGGCACCGTGACGCGGGAAATGAGCGAAGCTTTCGGTGGTCTCGAGCTGCGCGGATCATCCCTGTTCGTTGAGGTCCGCGCGTCATGGACGCCGTACAGCGAGTATCTTGGTGAGCATCTGTCCGGATGGGCGGATGTGATGCGTCGGACGGCAGGGGTTGTACCTGCCCGTCATCTCGAAGGAGTCTGAGTGCTGGTCAACAATGGCGGCGGCTTGCCGCAGGGCGATACGGATAATCCGGAGCTTATCGCGCAGCCGCGTGGGGGCACTCCCTCGGTCATTGATTCCCAGAAGGAACTTGAGGCGGCAGCCCGCGCGCTGAGCGTCGGTTCGACCCCGATCGCCGTGGATGTTGAGCGGGCTCAGGGTTTCCGCTACGGCGCAGACCCCTACCTCGTCCAGATTCGCCGGGAGGACGTCGGCACGTTCCTCATCGATACACACGCGCTGCCGGACCTGTCTGCGCTTCAGCCGGGCGTGGAAGACGTCTGGCTTCTGCATGATTGCCTGCAGGATCTGCCAAATCTTCGCCAGGTTGGGCTTCGTCCCCCTGCGCTCTTCGACACTGAGATTGCGGCACGCCTGATTGGCTTGGAACGTTTCGGCCTGGCGGCCGTCGCCGAGCAGATTCTCGGCCTGGGCCTCGTGAAGGATCATCAGGCATCGGATTGGTCGGTTCGTCCCCTACCCAAGGAGTGGCTGCGCTACGCGGCCCTCGACGTCGAGTTGCTGACCGAACTCTACTATCGCCTGTCGAAGAGGCTCGATGAGATGGGCCGCTGGGAGTGGGCACAGCAGGAGTTCGCCCATGCGTTGTCGGTCACTCCCCCTGCCCCTAAGCCCGATCGTTGGCGTTCCGTGCCCGGCGCGGGAAAGATTCGATCGCGCCGTGGCCTCGCGGTCCTCAAAGCGCTGTGGGAGACACGCGAGTCGATCGCTCAGCGTATCGACCTGAGCCCGGGCCGCCTCGTCCGAAACGCTGCGCTCGTGCGCGCGGCCGCGAATCCGCCACGCAACAAACGCGCCCTCATGAGCATCAGCGAGTTTCGCTCCCCCGTCGCCCGCCAGTACGAAGACGAGTGGATGCGGGCACTGGCCAGCGTGGCCGCCATGACGGAGGATGAGCTTCCCCCCAAGCGCAAGCCCGTTCAGCCGGGTTCTATCCCGGAGCCTCGTCAGTGGAACCGAATCGACGAGGCTTCGGCCGCGCGCCTGGGAACGGTGCGCAACGCTGTCGCCTCGGTCGCGTCGAGTCTCGGGCTCGCGCCCGAGGTGGTCCTAGCGCCCCAGGTGCAGCGCTACCTCGCGTGGGCTCCCCTGGACCCATCGCGTCCGTCTGGCGACGAGGTCGAAGAACGCATGGTCAATCGCGGTGCGCGCGACTGGCAGATCGATCTGACGCTCGACCCAGTCTGCGACGCGCTCGGCGTCTGACCAGGGATCGTTAGCGGGCGGAGAGCCGCTCAATCAGCTCGCGCACGGCACGCTCAATGCCGTCGGCGTCGTAGCCGAAGCGCGCGATCAACGCCGCTCGATCGCCATGTTCGGGGAATCCCTGCGGCACGCCGAGGCATCGTACGGGCACACCCGCCTCCGCCAACGCATCGCGCAGCGACCAACCGAAACCGCCCTGGACGATGCCGTCCTCGACGCTGACCACGCAATCGTAATCGTGAACCATCGCTGTCAGCTCCTGCGGCACAGGGATCATCCACTGCGGATCCGCGACGGTCACGCTCACACCGTCAGCCACCAGGCGACGCGCGGCCTCAATCGCATCGGGAGCGCATGCTCCGGTACCAACAATGAGGACTCGAGCGGGCGAGTCCGCCCCGGCCTCGTCGACAAGAATGTCCACTCCCCCGACGCTACGAAGCGCGGGCATGGGCTCCGGTAGAGAACCCTTGCGGTATCGGATGACGGTGGGCGCATCGTCAACGTCGAGCGCCTCACGCACGCGGCAACGCAGTGTGTCCTCGTCACGGGGCGCGGCCAGACGCAGGCCCGGGATCAGGGAACACATGGCAATATCCCACACACCATTATGCGACGCGCCGTCCGCACCCGTGACGCCGGCGCGATCGAGCACGAGCGTCACTCCCGCATGATGGAGAGCAACATCCATGAGGAGCTGGTCGAAGCCGCGGTTCAAGAACGTCGCATAGAGCGCGACAACGGGATGCGCGCCCTCGTAGGCCATGCCAGCTGCGGAAGCCACGGCCTCGGCCTCTGCGATGCCGACGTCGATCACGCGACCCGGGTAAGCCTCGTGCATCGGACCCAAACCGACCGGACGCATCATCGCCGCGGTAATGCCGACGATATCGTCGCGCGTAGCCGCCTGAGCGCAAATCTCATCGGCGAACACTCCGGTCCAGCCAAAACGCTCAGGAGCGACGGGCAGGCCAGTCTCCGGGTGGATCGGTCCGACGGCGTGGAAGCGATCCGCTATATCTTCCTCTGCGGGAGTGTATCCGCGTCCCTTCTCCGTGATCATATGGACGAGGACGGGCTCGCCCAGAGAACGCGCCCGGCGCAGCGCAGTCTCCACCGCAGAAATGTCGTGGCCATTAACAGGCCCAATGTATTTGAGGCCCAGGTCTTCGAACATCACCTGGGGAATGAGAGCGTCCTTGATACCCGCCTTCAGGCCGTGCAACGCGTCGTAGGCCGCGCGGCCGGGCGTGCCATGACTGAGGAGATGCTGTTTTCCCCAGGCAAGCGCCTTCTCGTAACCAGCGGAGGTACGCAAGGCATCAAGATGATCGGCGAGCCCACCGATCGTCGGCGCATACGAGCGCCCATTGTCGTTCACCACAATCACGATGCGACGATTCTTCGCCGTCGCGATGTTGTTGAGCGCCTCCCATGCGAGGCCGCCGGTCAGCGCACCATCGCCGATCACACCGACAGTCCACGTACGGTCACCCCGGCGGTGCTTTTCCCGCGAAATACCATCCACCCACGCGATCGACGCGGACGCGTGCGAAGACTCAACGACGTCGTGCTCAGATTCGGCGCGCGACGGGTAGCCGGACAGTCCGCCCGGGCAGCGCAGCGATGAAAAATCCTGACGGCCCGTCAGCAGCTTGTGCACGTAAGCCTGGTGACCCGTATCGAACACAATCGTGTCCTGCGGGGACCGGAACACCCTGTGCAAACCGATCGTTAGCTCAACGACACCCAGGTTGGGGCCAAGGTGCCCACCGGTGCGCGACACGTTGTCAATCAGGAACGCGCGAATTTCCGCCGCCAAATCGTCCAGCTGCTCGCGTTCCAGGCGACGCAGCTCACGCGGTGCGCTGCAGCGCGACAGCAGGTCGCGCGACTCTCGTGTTCCAGACATAGCAACCAGTGTAGTTGCCGAAGCGTCTCACCTACAGATCAAAGTGCATGTCCACTACCTTCGACCCGCGCAGGCGACAAGCACGCGCACTAAGATAGACACTGTTGGCTCGCCGTACCGCTTAAGGAGGCACTATGTCCGTCACCGTCGCACCCCACGGCCTGTGGGAGTCCCCCATTTCGGGCGATTCCTTCACCGCCCGTTCGGTCACGCTCTCCCAGGTTCGTATCGATGGACCCGATACCTACTGGGTTGAAGGACATCCACTCCAGGGCGGTCGCGGCACGCTGCTGCGCCGTCGTGCAACGGGTGAGACGGGCGAAGTTCTGCCCCTGATCGATGGTTCTCGCCTGCCCGACGTCGGCACACGCGTGCACGAGTACGGCGGTAAGGCGTATGCCGTTCACCATGGCGTCATTGTCTTCTCCGATCGGACCGATGGCCGCGTGTACGCCTTTGATACGGCCGATCCGCGCCGCGTCGTGCGCCCGCTGACGACCCTGTCGAAGGTCCGCTACGGCGACTTCTGGATCGCCGACGTGCGCGAACTCGTGTACGCAGTCGCCGAGGACCACTCAGCCCCGGGCGAGCCCGTGAACAAGATCGTCGCCATTCCGCTCGATGGTTCCGCCGCGCGCGATGACAGCGCAATCATCACGGTGTTCGAGGGCACCGACTTCGCGCAGGCGCCCACGGTGTCCCCGGACGGTACAAAGATCGCGTGGATCACCTGGAACCACCCGAACATGCCGTGGACGTATTCTCAGCTGCGCGTCGCCTCCCTGACCTTCGAGGGCACCATCGACCAGGAGGTTGTCCTGGTCGATCGCCCGGGCGTGTGCGTCTACGAGCCACGTTGGACCCTTGACGGTGACCTGATCCACGTGGACGATTCCTCCGGCTGGGCAAACCTGTACCGCACCCAGGGTTTCGTGTGGAAGGAAGGCGAGGACGCGAACGCGTGGACCTCGCGGCTGCGCACCCGTGCGTTGCACCCGGGTCACCGCGCATTCTCGCACCCGCACTGGCAGCTCGGCCTGCACTCCTACGACAATTACGACAACGACTACCTCGTGTGTTCGTGGGCTGAGGACCAGGTCTGGCACATCGGAACTGTGCGTATCGACAACGGCATGACCGAAGAGTGGGCGACCGGCTGGTGGCCCATCGGTAACGTGGCAGCCGCTGATGGTCGCGTCGTTTTCCTCGCCGACTCCGCCACCCATACACCCGCCATCATCGAAGTGTCGCGTGGTAAGACCAAGGTACTGCGACCTTCCTCGGAGGCCGAGGTCCCGACCGCCCTCGTCTCCACGGCCGAGATGCTGACATGGAAGACCTCGGACGGTGAAGAGGCTCACGGCTTCTACTACGCGCCCGTGAACCCACATTTCACCGCCCCTGAGGGTGAGCTCCCGCCCCTCATCGTGAACGTGCACGGCGGGCCGACCGAGGCTGCACGCCCCGGCCTGCAGGTGCCGTTCCAGTACTGGACCAGCCGTGGATTTGCTGTTCTGGACGTGAATTTCCGCGGTTCGACCTCCTTCGGGCGTCCCTACCGTCAGCGCCTGAACGGCAACTGGGGCGTTATGGACGTTCAGGACTGCATTGACGGCGCCCAGTACCTCGTTGATCTGGGGCGCGTCGATCCCAAGCGGATCGCGATCCGCGGCCGTTCCTCCGGTGGCTTCACCGTGCTCAACGCGCTGGCATCCTCTGACGTGTTCACCGCCGGCGCTTCCTTCTCGGGCATCGCGGACCTGGCGAAGCTGGCCGAAACCAGCCACAAGTTTGAGTCGCACTACGATGGCATTCTTCTCGGTACGGACGACAGGTCGGATCCGGTGTGGGCGCAACGCTCGCCGATCAACCGAGTGTCTGACATTAAGGCGCCCCTCATGCTCTTGCAGGGCACCGCAGACCCGGTCGTCCCCGCCTCGCAGGCTCAGGAAATGTACGACGCGCTGCGCGCGAACGGCAATGCTGTTGCCCTCAAGCTGTACCAGGGCGAGGGACACCGCTTCCGTTCGGCCATCAACATCAAGGATGCATGGCAGTCGGAGCTGTCTTTCTACCGGACCGTCTGGGGCATCGCCACCGACGCCCCCATTCACGTGGAGATTGCAAACCTGTGATACACACAGCACAGTCCCCGCAGCCAGAGGAACCGGCTGCGGGGACTCGCTTACGCGTCGGCCATATGGTCGCCGCGCATCGTTCCCTGCTCGGCGTCGCCGCTGCACTTGTTGGCGGCGTCGTCGGCGCGGCAGCCGTCCTGTTTAACCTTGCGATCCGCGCATGGACCTGGGTGTCGACAGGCTTCGACGAGTACACGACCCACATCGGCCAGTCGCACGGCGTCTGGGGGTGGGCACCTTGGCTCTTTCTTCTCCTCTCCCCCGCTATCGCTGGCCTCCTCTACGGACCGCTGATCCAGCGCTTCGCGCCTTCCGCGAAGGGCCACGGCATCCCTGAGGTGATGCTCGCTGTGCGTCGCAAGGGTGGGCGTATCCCGGGGCGCGTTGCGATCGTGAAAATCATTGCGTCGGCACTGACTATCGGCTCGGGCGGATCCGCCGGGCGCGAGGGGCCCATCGTTCAGGTCGGAGCGTCGCTGGGTTCCACCATTGCCTCGTGGCTGCATATGCCCGTCTCCCGCGTGGTGTTACTGGCCTCGTGCGGGTCGGCTGCCGGCATCGCGGCCACGTTCCATGCGCCTCTCGCGGGTGCCGTCTTCGCTCTTGAGGTTATTCTCGTCGAATTCACGGCCGAAACCTTTGGTTTCGTCGTCCTCTCAGCCGTCACGTCGTCGGTGGTTGCGCGCATCCTGCAGGGTGATGAGATGGTTGTCCGCGTCGCCGACAACCTGACGTTCGCGTCGATGTCGGACATGTGGTGGGTTGCTGTTCTCGGCCTCGTTGCTGGCCTGTGCGGCTTGGGCTTCTCGAAGCTCCTGTATGCCTCAGAGGACGCGATTGACTGGGTGTGGGCACGTACGCACCTGCCTGAGTGGGCGCGTCCGGGTGTCCTCGGTCTCGCCCTCGGCGTCGCTCTCGTGACCTTCCCGTACATGTACGGCTCGGGATATCCACTGGAGGAGGAGGCGATCGCCGGAAACTTCTCGATCGCATTCCTTCTCGCCCTCATGTTGGGGCGCGCCGTCTACACGTCGTTCACGATCGGTATAGGCGGTTCGGGCGGCGTCTTCGCGCCCACGCTCTTCATCGGTGCAATGGCTGGTGCAGCCTTCGGAAACATTGTCTCCCCGCTGTCGGATTCTCCCATCGGTGTTTTTGCCGTGGTCGGCATGGGTGCCGCTTTCGCGGGCGCCGCACGTGCCCCCATGACGGCCGTTCTCATCATCGTGGAGATGACCGGCCAGTTCTCGTTGATTCTGCCGATGATGCTCGCGGTCGTGATCGCGACGGGGGCGTCGCGTTTCCTCACGCGCGCGACGATCTACACGGAGAAACTGCGCCGCCGCGGTGACGTGCTTGACGACCCGGTCGACGGCACTCTGCTGGGTACCCGCGCGGCGTCCGAGTGGATGATGGAGGCCCCCGAGACACTGGCATCGACAAGGAGCGCTGCCTCCGCTATCGCCGCCCTGCGCCGCACGAGGGAGACGGTCCTGCCCGTCGTGTCCGACAAAGGGCGTTTCGTCGGCCTCGTATCCTCGCTGCGCTTGGCCGAGCTCACGCAGGAGGATGGTTCTCTGGATGCTCCCCTGGCGGATTTGCCTCTCATCGACGAGGCCGTGGCCGCTTCCGCTCCCCCGTCCGAGGTTCTCGGGGCGCTGCGGCGTACCGGCTTGCAGTCCCTACCAGTCGTAGACGGAGATCGCCGTGTCGTTGGCTGGGTGTCCGAGCGCGACCTGGTGGATCGCATGTACCGCGATCAGCGCCGCGCAATCGAAGCGCGCACGCAGACGTCGTGGGGCTCGCGCATGCTAGAGCGCAGGAAGACCCGCTAGCGGCTCAGAACCGACACCGTCTCCACGTGGTGGGTGTGTGGGAAGAGGTCCCACGCCTGCAGTGATTCGAGCTCGTATCCGGCTTCGGTGAGGGCGCGCAGGTCGCGCGCACCCGCTGCGGGATCACACGAGACCAGGACGACGCGAGGGGCACCCGTGGCGGCGATCGCCTCGCACACCTCGGCACCGGCGCCGGCACGCGGCGGATCCGCCACGACCACGTCGGGCACAGCGCCGAGCTGGCCGAACAGGTCGACAATACCCTCGCGATCCACATTGCCGGCGAACGCATCCAACCAATCAAAGGCTGCGAGATTTTCGCCTGCGTCACGCACGGCGGCCTCGTCACCCTCAAGCGTCACCATACGCCCCGTCTCACCAACAGCACGCGCGAGCGGCACAGAGAACAGGCCTGCCCCCGAGTAGAGTTCCATGACCGCACGGCTAGCCCCCGCCTCGTGCGAACCGAACGCAGCAGCAAGCACAGCGTTCGCAAGCACCTCGGCGCCGCGCACGTGCGTCTGCCAAAAACCGGAGGGACGCACGTAATACGACTCGACGCCGGAGCCGACGGGCACGTTCCAACGCAAGACGTCAGCGTCGATGCGCACGCCGTCGGCGGCGTACGTGTCATCACCGATCAGAACGACGGGA
Organism: uncultured Actinomyces sp.; assembly: GCA_900556405.1. Classification (GTDB taxonomy): domain Bacteria; phylum Actinomycetota; class Actinomycetes; order Actinomycetales; family Actinomycetaceae; genus Pauljensenia. The sequence continues at coordinate 2,964 of USPB01000034.1, read as the reverse complement.
TCACCACCGGACGGGGCCACAGCGCGCACACGATCCCCCGACTTCCACAGGCGACGCCACGGCGAATCCGCGTCGAACAGGCCGAGCGCACGGATCGCGGGAACAGCCAGCGGCATATCATCGAGCGCAATCACACGGCGGCCGCGGAACTCGTGCATACCGGCGCGACCATCCGCGTCGATGACAACATCGATACGCGAGCGGCGACCGGTCAGCGGATCGTTCGGGTCCTCGTCGCCAGGCGCAGGTGCGACGTGCACTCCCCCGAGGGCATCTACGGCCTCGGCCAGGGCCTCGCCGCCCACGCGGCGCAACTGCCCGGCGATCACGCGTGACTTCCAATCACGCTGAGCACCCGCAGTCAGGTGAGCGAGTTCGCCGCCGCCGACGCCACCCGGACCCGCCTGGGGCCAGACGGACTCAACGCGATCAGGCGACGGCTCAAGAACCTCCACGGCATCCGCCCATGCGAGCTTCTTCTGGACGGCACTCACGCGCGCACGGACTACCTCACCAGGCGCAGAGTGACGCACGAAGACAACGCGCCCACTCTCGTCACGGGCGACGCACGCTCCACCGTGAGCGGGTTCCCCGACCGTCAGCTCGAGGATCTCGCCAATCCCCTCCCGTGGCTGCACGGAGACGGGGCGCCGACGCGGGGAGGGACGGCGACGGGACGGACGGGGACTCACGCGCTCTCCTCGGGGGTAGCATCGGCGCTGGCGGTGCCGGGCTGTTCAGTACGGGCATTCGACTCACTCGGCGCCGATGCCCCGACGCGCAAGAACGGGTCGTTGACACGCTGGCGGCCCTCGACGATATCGTCCTCGCCGAGCTGCCACGGCACGATCGTAATAACGACACCCGGAACGGTCAGCAGCGCGGCACGCAGACGCAGCGCCGACTGGTTGTGGACGAAGTTTTCCCACCAGTGGGTGACGAGGAACTGCGGCATGTAGACGACGAGCATCTCCGTGGGCATCGCGCGTCGGCGGCCGCGCACGTACTGCAGAATCACCGACGAGATGTCACGGTAGGGCGCCGACAGCAAGGTCAGCGGAACCGGAACACCAGAGGCCTTCCACTGGCGCAGAATCTTATTTTCCTCCTCGTCATCCGCGACGACGGAGACGAGTTCGATCGACGTCGGTGACGACGCGCGAGCAGCCGCGATGGCACGCATTGCCGGGCGCGACAGCGAGGAGACGAGCACGAGGGCACGCACGCGGGTGGGCAGTGCACGCCGGGCGTTCCAGTCGTCCACGCGCAGCTGCGTGCGAACGGTTTCATAGTGGTGGTGAATCGAAATCTGGACACCAAACGCGACCGCGATCATGAGCAGAGTAATCCACGCGCCGTGCGTGAACTTCGTGGCCAACACGATGAGGAGCACGATGCCGGTCATCATAAAGCCGACGATATTGACGGCGCGCGAGCGCAGAACGGCCATACGCTCCTGACCGGACTGACGCGAACGCAACTGCTTGTTCCAGTGCTTGATCATGCCCAGCTGCGAGAGCGTGAAGGAAATAAAGACGCCGACGACATAGAGCTGGATGAGGCGTGTCGTCTGTGCCTGGAAGCCAACGATGAGCGCGATCGCCGCGATGGTCAGGACGACGATGCCGTTCGAATACGACAGGCGGTCGCCGCGGCGCACCATCTGGTGAGGCAGGAAAGAGTCACGCGACAGCACCGAGGCCAGGGTCGGGAATCCGTTAAACGCCGTGTTACCGGCGAGAACCAGGATGAAGCCGGTGACGACGGTGATCACAATGAACAGGATCGACCCCTGTCCGAAAACGGCCGACGCGATCTGAGAGATCGCCGGGTCGATCGGCGTCTTCTCCGGGACGGGCGCGCCCTGATAGGTCAACTGGCTCGCCGCGTCGTCGACGATTTTCACGCCGGTCGCACGGGCCAGCACGAGGATGGAGATCATCATCGAAGCCGCGATGAGGCCGAGCATCGCCAGCGTGGTGGCCGCGTTGCGCGACTTGGGGCGGCGGAACATCGGCACGCCGTTAGAGATCGCCTCGACGCCGGTGAGGGCCGCGCAACCCGACGAGAAGGCGCGCATAAGGAGGAAAGCGCCCGCGAGTCCGGCGAGGCCGTCCGCGTGAGCGGGGGCGGCAACGAGGTCGTAGGCGGCCGTCGGAGCCGCACCCAGGTGCCCAGTTGCCATCTTTGCGAAACCGACGACGACCATCAGGCCGATCGCGCCCATGTACAGGTAGGTGGGCACGGCAAACGCGCCACCGGCCTCACGTGTGCCACGCAGGTTCAGAGTCGCCAGAATAATGACGAGCGCCACCGCGATGGGAACCTCGTGGCCGAGGAGCGCGGGGACTGCCGTCGTGATGTAGTTGGCGCCCGAGGAAATCGAGACGGCAACGGTGAGGATGTAGTCGACCAACAGGGCCGAGGCGACGAGTAGTCCCCACGAACGGCCCAGATTTGTGGTCACGACCTCGTAGTCGCCGCCACCTGAGGGGTAGGCGTGAACCGTCTGGCGGTAGGACGCGACCACGACAGCCAACACGAGAGCAACAACAACGCCCACCCAGACCGACTGAAGGGCGGCCATAGATCCGGCGAGCGCAAGCGTCAGGAGGACTTCATCGGGCGCGTAGGCGACCGACGAGAGCGCATCCGACGCGAAGATCGGCAGAGCAATACGTTTGGGGAGAAGCTGGTGGCCCATCGCGTCCGATCGCATCGGGCGTCCGATGAGCACGCGCTTTGCGTAGGCCAACAAGTTCGTCACGAATAACAAGCCTAGTCCACGTCGCCGAGCATGGGAACGCCGAAACTTCACGCATGGCTATTACGCGGGGACCGGAGTACTTTGGTAGTCGTGCACTTTGTGATCATGGGTTGCGGGCGCGTCGGCGCTCGCCTTGCATCGACGTTGGACGCTGCGGGTCATTCCGTGGCGGTTATTGACCAGGATTCCAAGGCTTT
>USPB01000033.1 GCA_900556405.1 uncultured Actinomyces sp. | reverse complement strand
GTGGCCTCGGCGGCCTGCTCCGTGTAGCCCAGGAACGTCGAGCCGCCACCCATCGCCTTCTCGATCTCGTGGAAGACGCGGACATCAGTGTGTCCAGTCTTCTTCGAACGGGCGTCGGCGCGTGCGCGTTCCTTCTGCTCGGCCATGAGGCTACGGAAGCCCTCCTCGTCGACGGACACGCCCTGTTCGGCAGCCATCTCGAGGGTCAGGTCAATCGGGAATCCGTAGGTGTCGTGCAGCGAGAACGCAGAGGCGCCGGAAATAACGGGGGCACCCTTCGACTCCTTCGCGCTGGCAACCGCAGCGTCCAGGATCGTCGTACCGGCGCTCAGCGTGCGACGGAAAGCGTCTTCCTCCGCGTAGGCGACCTCCGAAATCGTCTTCCAGTTGGTCTCGAGCTCGGGGTACGACGCCTTCATCGCGTCCTTGGAAGCGGTGAGGAGGGTTGGCATGGTTGCCTCGTCGACACCCAGCAGACGCATGGAGCGAACCGCGCGACGGATGAGACGACGCAGCACGTAGCCGCGGCCATCGTTACCGGGACGCACGCCGTCACCGATCAGCATGAGAGAAGAACGCACGTGGTCAGCCACGACACGCATGCGCACGTCATCGTCATAGGCGGCACCGGCCTCGGGACCCGCAGCGCCCAGACCGTAGCGCTTGCCACTCATCTGCATGGCAGCGTCGATGACGGGGAACACCTCGTCGATCTCGTACATGTTGGGCTTGTCCTGCATGACGAAGGCCAGACGTTCGAGGCCTGCGCCCGTATCGATCGCCTTCTTGTCGAGCTCGCCCAGCAGCGGGTAGTCCTTGCCCGTCCCTTCACCGCGCATGTACTGGTCGAAGACCAGGTTCCAGACCTCAAGGTAGCGGTCGCCACCCGGGTCAACGGTGCCACCCACGGCCTCGGGGCCGTACTCGGGGCCACGATCATAGTGCCACTCCGCACAGGGACCGGCGGGACCCGGCTGGCCGGTGTCCCAGAAGTTTTCCTCACGAGGCAGGCGCACGATGTGCTTGGGATCCATGCCGATCTGCTTGGTCAGGACGTTGAAGGCTTCCTCGTCCTGGTCCCACAGCGTCACCCAGAAGCGATCACCGTCGAGGCCGTACATGCCCTCGTCGCGCGAACCCGTCAGCAGCTCCCAGGCGTAGTTGATCGCGCCTTCCTTGAAGTAGTCGCCGAACGAGAAGTTGCCGTTCATCTGGAAGAACGTGCCGTGACGCGTCGTCTTACCGACGTTATCGATGTCGTTCGTGCGAATACATTTCTGCACCGACGCAGCACGAGGCCACGGCGCGGGCTCAACACCCGTGATATAGGGGATGAACGGAACCATGCCCGCGATGGTGAACAGAATCGAGGGCTCCGGGGAGACAAGAGAAACGGAAGGACGAATCTCATGCCCCTGCTTCTTGAAGTATTCGAGCCAGCGGGTGCGGATTTCAGACGTACGCATAGTTCCCCATGTTAGACGGTCAGCACCGGTCGCGGCACGTCGGCACGCGCAAGCGGACAGTGGGATAAAAGAAAAACCGCGCCCCCGAGCCATGCTCGGGGGCGCGGAAATGACTCGTGTCAGCGCGAGTAGTGCTCGACGACCATCTGAACGTCGACGGTCACGGGGACCTCAGCGCGCTTCGGGCGGCGCACCAGGGTCGCCTTCAGGCGGGCGAGGTCAACGTCCAGGTACTCGGGGACGGCGGGCAGCACGTCGCGGTGGATACCCTCGGCAGCGATCTCGAAGGGAACCGTGGTCTGCGACTTGGGCTTGACCTGCAGGGTCTGGCCGGGCTTCACGCGGAAGGAGGGGCGATCGACGATCTTGCCGTCAACCAGAATGTGACGGTGAACGACGAACTGGCGAGCCTGCTGGATGGTGCGAGCGAAGCCGGCGCGCAGGACGAGGGCGTCCAGACGCATCTCAAGCAGCTCAACCAGGTTCTCACCGGTCAGGCCAGCGGTACGACGGGCCTCTTCGAAGGTGCGGCGCAGCTGCGACTCACGAATGCCGTACTGGGCGCGCAGACGCTGCTTTTCCTTCAGACGAACGGCGTAGTCAGAGTCCTGGCGACGGCGGGTACGGCCGTGCTCGCCGGGGCCGTAGGGACGCTTCTCGAAGTAGCGAACAGCCTTGGGGGTCAGGGCCAGACCGAGGGCGCGGGACTCGCGCACCTGCTTGCGGGAACGATTCGTTGCCATGTTTCTTCTTCCTGTTTCTCATGTCATGCCGGAGATCCCGGCATGGGGCCAACTCCAGGATCACATTGACCCGTCGGCTAAGGCCCCAGGTGCCCGCTGATGCGGACAACTGTTCCATCCTAGCGTCTTTTCAGCAAATTGCGAATCACGCCGAGCCGCTTCGTGAGCATCGCCTCATGTCCATTCTCCGTTGGCTCGTAATAGCGAGTACCTTCCAGGTCGTCCGGCAGGTACTGCTGAGCGGCAACATGATGAGGCTGATCGTGAGCGTAGAGGTACCCATCTCCATGGCCCAAACTCTTCGCACCGGCATAGTGCGCGTCACGCAGGTGTTCGGGCACCGCTCCCCCACGTCCAGCACGCACATCGGCGATCGCACGATCAATCGCCAGGTACGTCGCATTCGACTTCGGGGCTGTCGCCACAGCAACGACCGCCTCGGCGAGGAGCAGACGCGCCTCGGGCATGCCGATCAGTGCGACTCCCTGTGCGACACTCACGCAGGTCGTGAGCACCTCGGGAGCGGCCATCCCCACTTCCTCCGAAGCGGCGATCATGATGCGTCGCGCGATAAAACGCGGGTCCTCACCAGCCTCGATCATACGGGCGAGGTAGTGAAGAGCTGCGTCCACATCAGAACCGCGCATCGACTTAATAAACGCGCTTGCCACATCGTAGTGCTGATCCTTGCTCCAGCGAACGAGGGCCTGGTTGGCCGCCGCCTCAACGCTCGCGACCGTAATCTCACCGGATCCATCATCGCTGGCAACACCCGCAGCTGCTTCGAGGAGCGTCAAAGACTTTCGGGCATCCGAGCCCGCCAACCGCACAAGGCCGGCCACGGCCTCGTCCGTCATAGAAAAACGCCCGCCAAGGCCGCGCTCATCCGCCAGTGCACGACGAATGAGCCCCTCGATTGCATCCGCGTCAAGAGGACGCAGGGTTAACAGGAGCGAGCGCGACAGGAGCGGAGAAATCACCGAGAACGATGGATTTTCAGTCGTTGCAGCAACGAGGATGACCCACCGGTTCTCGACCGCAGGAAGGAGCGAGTCCTGCTGTGACTTCGAGAAGCGATGCACCTCATCGACGAACAGAATGGTTTCTTCTCCCCCGCTGGCGAGAGTTCGACGCGCATCATCGACAACACGCCGCACGTCACTGACGCCCGAGGAAACGGCGGAGAGCTCGATAAACCGCCGTCCAGATGCGCGTGCGATCAAATACGCGAGCGTCGTCTTACCGGTACCCGGAGGACCCCAGAGCACAACGGAGGACACTGCAACACCGTCGCTGGCTCCAGGCGAGAGAAGGCGCCGCAACGGCGCCCCTTCACCGAGCAGGTGCGACTGCCCGACGACCTCTGCAAGTGTCGCAGGGCGCATACGAACGGCGAGGGGCGCGCCCGCATTGAAAGCAGGCACGCCCGACTCGTCGATAGATTCAGAATCAAACAGATCCATGAGCCCTAGCTTAGGACAATGTGACTCCATTCGAGGAAGAGCCAATCTTGGGACCGGAGAGAACCTGGACGACAACGAGGCCACCGAGGATCAGCATGCAGGCACCGGCACCCAGGAGATAGCCGTTCAGTCCTTCAGACTCGTTACCGGACAGGGAGGAGGACAGCATTTCAGCGTGCAGCTTCACGCCGCCCGAGGCGTCAACAGAAGACCCCGCACCGGCTGCGGCAACCGTCGAAGCGACCTTGAACTCAGCCCAACCAACCAGTTCATGCTGGCGGTTCGCGACGACGACCTTGTAGTCGCCCATCGGAAGGCCCGTAACGTCCATCGACACCTGATTGGAGTCTTCGACCTGAAGCCAGCGGGCCTCACCGGTCTGCATGATATTCGCGCTCACCCAGTCGCCAGCAACAGCCTTATCTGAAGGAACGTTGATCGTCAGCTGGCCGCCAGTGAAAGCTGCGCTCACGCCGCCCTTGTTCGCATCAGTCAGCTGCGACACGTCCGAAATAGGCGACACCGGGGTGTCGGAAGGCTGCGCAGATCCAGCAGTAGAAGCACTCGCGGAAGGAGTCGGACTCGGCGTCTCGGAAGGCGTCGGGGTCGGACGGACGGCGGGGAGCTGCGGATCATCGGGCGCAGCCGCGGGCTGCTCAGTGGTGGGAGCAGGCGCAGGATCGGCATTGGGTTCGCTCGTCGGTGCGGGCGCGGGCTCGGAAGTCGGTTCCGGTGCAGGATCGGTCGTCGGCTCGGCCGTGGGCTGAGGCGCGGGCTGAGGCGCGGGATCGGTCGTCGGATCCGTCGTCGGTTCAGGTGTACGCGCGTCGTCGTTACCAGCAGGCTGATACACGCTCACGGTGTAGCTCACAGGCTCACCCTCAACGAGATCTCGCCCTTCCTTGAACATGAGCACCGTGACGGTGTGCTTCGTTCCAGGCTCCCACGTGATGCCCTCGACATTGTTCTGTCCATTGGGCACAGGGACCTTCAAGGTGTAGTTGTGCGGACTGGTGGCAACCCACACATCATCAGCGGTCACGGGCACCGTTTCGCCATCACGCTCATACGTCGGCTGCTCAATAGGCGTCACGCGACCCGAGTCGAGCATCACGCCCCAGTAGCCCTTATCCCCGTACTGCTTCTCAAAAGAGGAGCCCTGTTCGATTCGAACAGTAAATGCGGTGGTCGGGACGGGGATGGCGCCGTCGTTACCGTCTGCGCGAGCAGCAAATCCGGGGATCGCAAGCGCGATGGCAGCGAACAGGCACAGGGCCATCAGGAGGCTCATCAATCGACTGCGCCCTCCGAGGCCGCGCGCGGCAAGGGCAGAAGCGGCCCGTGCGTGCTGCATACCGTTCTCCTTAGTGACTTAATCCTCAGAAGCATTTGTTCTGAAACTAGAGTAACAGGCGTGGCGCGCGAATGCTAAATTCCAACGCACACCAATCGGTTAATGCACATTTTCTCAGAGCGCCAGCCCAGATAAAAGGTGATTAGCGCGGCAATCCGTGGGAGCGGCGAACAATACTGACCGTCACGATGGCACCGAGCAACGCAAGAACACCGCCACCAGCGAGAATCCAGCCATTCAGCCGCGACTCTTCCTCGCGGGCAGCCTGATTCGAGGCCTGCTGCTCCGAGTGAGCCTTGGGACCGATCTGCGATGCGGACACGCTTTGCTGTGTGGATGAGGTCGAAGGCTCCGGAGTGGGATCCGCGCTGTTACCTGATCCACCAGACGCAGTAGACGACTGCGTCGACGACCCCCCAGGAGCAGACGACGAGCTGGGAGACGGAGTCGACGCAGAAGATGTCGCATCATCAGCCTGCGTTCGTTCGGACGTCCGGTTCTGCTCAGACGCACTGGTCGACGACTCACGTGGTACAGAGGGGGTGTCGGTAGGGCTCACGGAGGTGCTATCGGAGCCGGGACCATGAGTCGGGGCAGCGCTGTCATCCGTCACCGGATCAGTGCCATCGGTCTCTGACGGTTCGGTCGGTGCCAGCGAACAGGAGCGCGCCTCGGCTGCCGATTCGACGACCGTCACCTCAACCTGAACGTAGTTACCCGTCACCCCGTCACCGATGATGACCTGGTGCTTCGTCCCAGCCGTCCACGTAGTCGGCAGGTCAATATCAGCCGTGAAAGTACCGTCCGCACCAACTTTCGCAACCGCCCATGCAGACCTATTACGTGCAACCGAGGACGGAACCCACGTGGGGAGGACCATGTCATCAGAGCGCTTTTCCTGGCCATCATCGAGCGTCACAATCACGAAACCGAGGGCATCCTCGGAAGACGGACCCCACCCAGAGCCTTCCAGATGCAGCGGCACCCCGGTTGCTACGACCGACGACGCTATGATCGACGCCCCTTCTTCAGAAGCAGTCACACACTGCCCCGGCTGATCGCCAACGCCATCCGCGCTGTAGGCGGGAGCGACCGACACGAACATTCCACCGACGACGGAGGCAGACGCGGTCAGTGCAAGCAGGGACATGCGAAGGCCCCGGCTCTGCGAGCGCACCTGTGTCGTCATGCGTATTCGTTTCCTTCTGTCTGGGATAGCCTCAACCAATCGACACTGTCACGCTCGGAATAAGCATGTCAGTGCCTGAGTAACCACTCGATACGAGAACCATACTATTGCCTGGCTTGCGAGATGTAATTGCGAACAACAAGCAGATTCATGGCACACCTGCTCAAAACCCTATTTTACCTGGATTTACGCGATTGTGTCACGACAACTGTGAGCAATATTATCGAGCAATCATGCCCGCTAATGACCCGCTGGTCAGCATTTGAGATACTGAGACACACAACCGCGGTCAACGACGCGGGATGACGAGAGGAGCCCCCGTCTCCGGATCTTCGATGATGCGGCAGGGCACTGCGAAGACGCGTTCCACAAGCTCAGGCGTGACCACCTGGGCAGGCTCACCCTGTGCGAGGATCTGCCCGTCCTTCATAAAGACAAGGTGGGTGGCATACCGGAACGCAAGATGCAGATCGTGCAGCACGGCAACAACAGTCGTACCCGCGCGCTGCAAACGCTCGGCAAGACGAAGCACCTCCAGCTGATGATTGAGATCGAGATAGGTCGTCGGTTCATCAAGCAGCAAGATCTCAGTCGACTGCGCCAAAGCCATCGCAATCCAGACACGTTGACGCTGACCACCGGAAAGCTCTCCAACACGCCGACCAACGAGGGAGGCGACACCCGCATCCTTCATCGCACGGGCGAGCGCTTCATCGTCCTCACGACTCCACTGACGCAGAAGGGACTGATAGGGATAACGCCCCCTCGCAACCAAATCCTCCACGAGCATATCGCCCGGAGCCACAGACGACTGCGCGAGCAATCCCAGTCTGCGTGCGAGCGCCTTCTGGTTCATATCGGCAACGCTGCGCCCATCCAATTCCACCACTCCGCTACGAACGTCAAGCACGCGAGCCAACGACCGCAAGAGGGTCGACTTCCCACACGCGTTGGGGCCAACGATGACGGTCAACTCACCGTTGAGGACATCCAGCGACAACCCATCCAGAATGGGAGCGTTCTTCCCGTAGCCGACGACGATATCGCGGGCACCCAGCCCCGACCTCGTTCCTACCCCAGTCATGACCTCACCTCACGAATCAACAACCACAGGAGGTACAAGCCTCCCACGACACCCGTCACAACACCCACGGGAAGCTCAGCGGGCGCGATCAAACGCTGAGCACACACGTCAGATGCCAACACCAGCAACGCCCCCACGAGCGCGGATGAAGCGAAACCCACTCCCCCGCCACCGCACAGGCGATGCGCAATATGCGGGGCGGACAATGCGACGAACGCGACTGGACCAGCGACGGCCGTCGCGCAGGCAACGAGCAGGATGGCGACAACGATCGACAGAAGACGAATGCGGCGCACGCGCACGCCGAGCCCGGTCGCAACGTCGTCCCCCATCGCCACAAGCCCCAGCGGAACTGCAGCAGCGACGCACGTACATGCGACAACGCCGAGCACGATCAGGAGCGGCGAAAGTCGAGCGAACGTGACCCCCGAAAATGATCCAGCACTCCACAGTTGCGCTCGCTGCGCCGCTTCCAGCGGCGCCTTGACGATCAGCAGCGAATTGATAGCGCGCAGCGCAGCAGAGCAACCAATACCGACCAGGACAACGCGCATTCCCGTCACGCGCATACCGCCCGCGCAGGCGAGGATCGCCGCACCTGAGACAAGGCCACCGGCCAGGGCTCCGAGGCCGGTCACCGCCGGACTCGACCCCAGCACAATAATCGCTATTAGCGCGCCGGTGGCACATCCCGTTGACAGCCCCACGATGTCCGGACTTCCCAGAGGATTACCCGAGATCGTCTGGAAGATACGCCCCGCAATGCCGAGCGCGCACCCGACCGCAACAGCGGCCAGCATCCGCGGCAGCCGCACAGACTGAACGAAATAGACCCCCAGGAAATCGTCTCGAGGACCGCCGTCACCCAGCAGGCGCCGGAAGGAGTCCGCGGCACTGAGCCCATAGTCGCCGAGCGTCAGCGAATAGACGGACAAGCCGAGCACAAGAAGGAGGCCACACACGACCACCACCGCGCTGCGTCGATGAATGCGGACGGAGAAACCGGCTCGCGACACAGTGATATACCGCTGACCATCTCGCGTCATGACATACCCCTTCCGCGCGCAGCAATAATGAAGAAGGGGGCGCCGATCAGGGCGACAACGACGCCGACGGGCACCTCGGAAGGCGCGAGGACGAGACGTGACGCAATATCGGCAATGCACACCCACACGGCGCCTGCGACCATCGACCAGATCGCAATCGCTCCCTGCTTCGCACCGACGATGCGTCGTACCATGAGAGGCACCGCCAGGCCGACGAACGTCAACGGACCGCCCAGCGCTGTTGCTCCACCGGCAAGAGCCGTCACGGCAAGAACTCCCAAAGCCCGAATGAGTCGCACGCGCACGCCAAGACTCACGGCAGTATCCTCACCGATGGCGAGAACGCCGAGAGCTGACGAGATGAGAGCAGCGAGGACACCCCCGCAGACGATAACTATTCCCGCTGCGACCACCGAGCCCATATCGACCCCCTCCAACGATCCGGAGGCCCAGTAACGGAACTCGTTGAAAGCAAACTGATTGGCCGCCAGGACTGCCTGCGTGAGGGACGCGAGCGCAGCGGACACGGCGATGCCCGCAAGAGCGAGACGGGAACGAGACCCGCCACCGCGGCCCGACATCGCAAAAACGAGAGCGGCAGCAACCCCCGCACCAACGAACGAAGCGCCGAGCGTCCCGGCGCGCGTCACAACCCCAGACACAGCCGTGACGGATACGACGATGAACGCTGCACCTGCGTTGATGCCGAGCACACCCGGATCCGCAAGCGGATTGCGGGTCATCGCTTGCATGATGGAGCCAGCCACACCGAGCGCCCCGCCGATCATGAGCGCGGCAATCGTGCGCGGCACCCGCAGCTGGGTGACGACTTGGGCGTCCTGAGTCGTCCCACCACGAACCAGTGCATCCCACACAACATCGGGAGCAATGGAACGGGAACCGAGGGCGAGCGAGGCCATCGCAACGAGGACAAGCACCAGCGTCGCCACTGCACAAGCAATGGCGACGCTGGCGATACGACGTGTCGTCATGTCAGGTCAGCGACCCGAATTGTCCGTCCATCGGGCTCAGGAAGCCGGGACGAACTGGGCCTCGATGCTCGAGACGATGCCGTCCATCAGGAGGTAGCCACCGGTCGAGGTCCACAGGGAACCGTCGACGGGGATGACGTGGTTCGCCTTGACGGCGCCGAGAGAGTCAAAACCGACGGTATTCTTCGCCTCTTCGAGGGCTGCGGCAGAAGCCTCAACACCCGTGTTGCCACCGGCGGACGGGTTGTTCACCGAAGACTTGCCGAGCGTGCCAAAGAAGATCCAGTCCGCATCGATCTGGTCGATGTTCTCCAGGGAGACGGGTTCCGAGTGGCCCTCGCCGTCACGGTCCTGGTTCGCGGGGCGCTTCATGCCGAGTGCGGTCAGAGCCTGTCCGGCGGGGAGCTCCTTGAGGATCAGGCCAGCGCTATCGCCCTGCCAACGCACGACCGAGTACGTCTGATCGAGGTAACCGGCGTCCTTCAGGCGGGCGCTCACCGATGCGACATGCTGGTCGAACTGCGCAAGCTTGGTCTCGGCCTGGTCGGCCAGACCCAGCGCATCCGCAGTGAGCGTGAAGGTCTGCCGCCAGTCACCACCGGACTGAGTGGTGAAGAAGACGGGCGCGATCTGAGAAAGCGCAGTCAGGGTTTCCGTGTCGTTATTCTTCACGGAGGTACCGTCGACGAGGATGAGATCAGGATGGGCCGCACCGATAGCCTCGAGGTTCGGGGTACCAATCGATCCAAGGATCGGAATGTCTCCGGCACGATCAATGAGGTAGTTCGGGACGGTCTGCTGACCACGGCCGGACACGACGCCGATCGGGGTCACGCCGAGCGCGAGGGCATTGTCAGTGGTCGGCTCGGAGAGCGTGACGACGCGGCTCGGGTGCGACGGGAGTGTCACCTCCTGGCCGGACGCGTCGGTAACAGTGCGCGTCTCGGACGTCGCAGAGGCCTCGGGGGACGAGGCCGGGGTGGGCTGGGTGGACGAGCAGGCTCCCAGGGCGAGAGCAGTCACAGCGACGCCGACGATGGCGCTGATTCGCGTCGACAGGTGCACAAGTGCCTCAATTCAGTCGATCTATTAGGGGCAAAGGTAAGCCTAACCTATAGGGAGCATGGCAACCCAGTCTGTCTCATCACTGGTCAGTATGTGAGAGCACGCCACTCATCGAGTGCACGAGTCAGTCCTTCCCGCCACCAGGCGACATCATGCCCGCTGCGGTAATGATCCAATTCCACATGGGCTCCCAGACTCCGCAGAAGCTCCGCACAGTCATCAATGACCGGGCGCATCGTCTGTTCCAGAGTCCCGACCTGCAGGCGTAGCGTCACTGCGGGATGGGGCGTCGCCAGCCCAGAGCGCAGGTCTCGCATCAACGTCCCCTCGCCCGCGCCTCGCGCAGCCCCACCCCACCACAGGGACGGCGACTGGGCGACGATCTCGTCGACGAGCAGATCCTGTCGCAGACCAGCCTCCAACGCGGCGAGGCCACCGTAGGATTGGCCGGCGACCATCACGTGACCTGCCCCGGCCTCGTCACACACTGCCTGAAGCAGAGCGGCGACGCGATCCGCATCCGTCAGCTCCGCCTCACGCTCGCCCAGCTCCCCAGCGTCGATGGTGACCACGCGCAGCCCGGGATAACGGCGGGTCAGCCAGCCCACACCGTTGCCTCGCCAGATCTCGCCATCGAAGAGGATGAGCGTGCACATCGGCTCCGCCTCACCATCATGAACAATCACGCTGCGCTTGCGCGAACCCCCGAGCCGAGCGTTCATATTCGCCGCGATGTCTTCTTCACGCACCGCATGCATCTGCGGAGCAGACAAATCCTCCGACGGCCACACCACACGCGCGTCCGGCCCGACGAACAGGGAAGCCTCGCTGCCTCTCCCATTCATAACCCTGAGCGGATTCGATTCATCAGGGTGAGCTTCCTCAACGAAGCGGATCCACTCCCCCATGTCCGTACGCACCTCGGGTTCGAGACCCCGCGGCCCCACGATCACCTGCTGGTAGCTGATGATCGCGTCGGCGGGAAGCGCACACACGAGCGCGTGAGCATTGCCGTCGTCCGCGCCCGCACCCATGCGGAACTCGTCAAGGTGCTCGCGCGCGCGATCCGTGATCGTGTTCAAGATGACGTAGCAGCGCGCGGCGCCCTCGTTCGCGGATTGGAAGGTCACGCGAACAGCGTCCACCCCATCAACGACAAGGCGCTGGCCAACAATCGGGAGCGCATCGATATCGCGATAGATCCCGTCCGATGCCTCCCAGCGCAACAGGCAAAAACCCGTGCGCGAAAAAGACGAGGCGTCGAATGCCACGCGATCAGTCGAACAGCGAAATATCGCCGGCGCCGACACGAGCGACGACGGCATCCCCACCAGCAAAGTCGATGACCGTGGTCGGCTCCGCGACTCCCACGGGTCCCACGACAACCAGATCGACCTGGTGTCCGATGCGCTCATCCACGTCGAAGCCGTCCGTCAGCGGCTCATCCTCGCCCGGCATAATCAGCGTCGAGCAGGCCAGGGGCTCACCCAGCGCCTCGACGATCGCCTGCGTGATGACATGATCCGGAATACGCACGCCCACCGTGTGCTTCTTCTTGTTCAGCATGATGCGCGGGACCTCCTTGGTCCCCCGCAGGATGAACGTGTAGGGTCCGGGCGTGAGCGCCTTCATGGTGCGGAATTCGTGGTTGTCGATGATCACGAGCTCGCCCAGTTGCGCAAACGAGTGGCACAGCAGCGAAAAATTATGCTTGTCATCGAGCTTACGGATCGATCGGATCGTATCCATGCCCGCCTTGTTGCCGACCTTTGTTGCGATCGCATAACCGGAGTCAGTGGGCAGCGCAATCGTGCCGCCGCGCTCCAGCAGATCAACGACCGTGTTGACCAAACGTGCCTGCGGATTAACCGGGTGCATCTCGACGTACGACATACCCCTATTGTGCACGAAACCCCCACCGGTCGGTGACCAATGGGGGTTCCGTGGACAAGGTCACGGCGAGAGAATCACTTCTCGGATTCCTCGGATGCTTCCTCGCCGCGCTTCTTCGGCTTCGCATCGACGCCGGCTTCCTTACGCTGAGCGGACGTAATCGGGGCCGGAGCCTCGGTCAGCGGGTCGAAGCCGCCGCCGGACTTCGGGAAAGCGATGACGTCGCGGATCGACTCGGACTTCGTCAGCAGCGAGACGATACGGTCCCAGCCAAAGGCCACGCCGCCGTGCGGCGGGGCGCCGAACTTGAAGGCATCGAGCAGGAAGCCGAACTGCGTCTGGGCTTCCTCCTCACCGATACCCATGACGTTAAACACGCGGTTCTGGATGTCGCGGCGGTGGATACGGATCGAGCCGCCGCCGATCTCGTTGCCATTGCAGACGATGTCGTAGGCGTAGGCCAGCGCGTTACCCGGATCCTTGTCGAAGGAGTCGATCCACTCGGGCTTGGGCGAGGTGAACGCGTGGTGGACGGCCGTCCAGGCGCTGTGGCCCAGTGCGACGTCGCCCTCGGCCTCGGCATCACCGGTGGGCTTGAAGAGCGGCGCGTCGACAACCCAGGTGAACGCCCAGGCGTCGGGGTCGATGAGGTTACAGCGCTTGCCGATCTCAAGGCGAGCAGCACCGAGCAGCTCACGCGACGGGGTCGGCTTGCCAGCGGCGAAGAAGATGCAGTCGCCAGGCTTGGC
>USPB01000032.1 GCA_900556405.1 uncultured Actinomyces sp. | reverse complement strand
CGTAGCCGCCCTCGACGTCCTTGCCGACGCCGACGACGAGCGGGTGCTGGTTGCGACGGGCGGCTGCGGAACGCAGGACGTCGCCGAGGGCCACGTTTTCGCGGTCGGCATTGGGAATCTCGATGCCGATCGCACTCTTACCGGGAATCGGCGCGAGGATACGCACGTCGGCCGAGGCCACCGCGTAGGCGATGTTTTTCGACAGGTTCGTGAGTTTGTCGACCTTGACGCCGGCGCCGAGGACGACCTCGTAGCGGGTGACTGTCGGGCCGCGCGAGAATCCCGTGACGCGCGCGTCGACGTTGAAGTCGGCGAAGACCTGGCCCAGCGCCGCGACGACCTGATCGTTGACGGCCGAACGCGTCATGTGGGGCGGGCCGGAGACGAGGAGGTCTTCCGACGGCAGGGTGTAGGTGATCGAGTCGTCGAGGTTGGGTTGGAAGGCCCCCTCGGGCTCGTCCGTAATCGGCGGGGGCGCCGGCTCATCCTCGGGTTCGGGATCGGGCACGTGCGCAGGTACTTGCACGGGAGCCGGGGCCACGGCGGGACGCATCTGCGTGAGCATCTCGGTGGGTGCGTCGGGCGCCGAGGAACGAGGCCGGGGCGTGGGCGCCTGCGCGGCGATCGCTCCGGACTCGAGAAGACGCGTTTCTTCGGCCGAGTCGGAGTCGGTGGCCTTGCGGAAGGACTCGTCGCCGTCGTATTCGTCGAGGAACGCGTCGTCTCCTGCGGCGAGGTCCTTGCGGGACTTGCGGCGAGCTTTCTTGGCGGGGTCCTCCGCGTCCTTTTCTGCGGACTCAGCCTCTCCCTCGGGGCGCTGGCCGCTCAGGTGCGCGGCGAGGTCGCGTAGGCGCGCCGGTACATCCGCAACAGCCGTGCGGGTGGCCAGCAGGATCGAGTACGCGAGGAGCAGAAGCAGGAGGGCGCCAGCACCCCAACCGGACAAGAGAAGAGCGAGGGGGCGTGCGACGAACCAGCCGATGAGGCCACCCGCCGCCTCGATTCCGGGGTCGTCAGCCATACCGGGGTTTCCGCGCGAAATATGCACGAGGCCCGTCAGCGCTGCGGTGATTCCAATGCCTCCGGCCACGTGGTGCGGCAGAGCCGAGCGTCCAGATCGGGCGGTCACCAACTCAACGGCCAGTGCGATGAGAACCAGAGGAAGCACGACCGAGAAGATGCCAAACAGGCCTGCCGAGGCGTGGTGGATCGCGTCCCCGGCCTCGCCGGAAATCTGGAACCATTCACGCAGCGCGATCACGATCGCTGCAGCGACCACGATGAAGGCAGCGCCATCGCGTTTCACCTGCGCGTCGGTCGCCTTCCACGCGCGCACCGCGCCGACGCCCGCGCGGCCAACCGCAGAAAAGAAGCGGGCCAGGAAACCCGGCTGCGTCGGTTCGGGCTGGGGCGTCTGGGCAGACCGAGACGAGCCTCCCTTCGCGCACGGGCGCGCGGGAGCCTTACCGGACGAAGAGCGTGGAGACGATTGTGCCATGATCATTCCACCATATCGCCCGCCGCGGCCCGACTGAGCCAGGCGCGCCGCGTAAGATCAGCGCAGGATGTTCGTCACGACCCCGGTTTCGAGGACGTTCTCAACCTGATCGCGCGTCGGAACGGGCAGGGCAGACTCGTGGGAAACTGCCAGCGCAGCGCCCGCGTTCGCCATCAGGCAGGCAGTCTCCAAGTCGTAGCCCATCACCAGGCCCGCACACATCTCGGCGATGTGCGTATCCCCCACGCCCGCGGTGTCCGCGATGGGCGTCTGGAAAGCGGGGATGGAAATAACGGGCGCATCGGCGAACTTTTGCAGCTCGCAGCCCCGCTCCCCAACCCGACGGACAGTCGCCGCGTCGGGACGCATGTAGGTGCGGATCGTGGCGCCCTGACGATTGGCATCGAGAATACCCGCCAGCGTCGAGGCCTCCCAGCTGCTCATCGTCACCACGTCCGCACGCGCGAAGATCGTCTCCCACGCCTCGACGGGGACCTGGGCGACCGCGGGCGACACGGACACAACGAGGGTGACGTCAGGCGGCAGGGCGGCGGCCCACTCGCTCAGCTCCGAGGCGGCATGCGCGCTCGTCATATCCGAGGCGGCCACGTGGACCACGTCGCCCTCACGTAGCTCGATGCTTGTCAAAGCTGCGCGCGACGGCTCCGATTCAACGCCCGCCGTCACGACGGAACGCATCGACCCGTCTTCGACAATCAGCTGGATGACAACGCCAATGTCGCCCACGAGCTCGGGGGTCAAAACCTCGACACCGGCTTCGACGAGCTGCTGACGCACCGCGAAGGAATTCGGTCCCGTCCCCAGTGGCGAGGCAGCAGCCGTCGGCACTCCCATTGCTGCGGCAGCGCACAGGGTCGTAAACCCGCCGCCCGGACGCGAGCTGGCTGCATCCGCGTGGACGGACCCCCCTCGCTCCGGCATGTACGCGATATGCATCGGCAACACAAGAGCGACAGAATGCGTCGAAATGAAACGACCCGACACGACTTTTCCTTCCTTCAAGCGCGCGCCACCGCCCAGCACGCCACGGCCTCGTCAATGAAGACAGTCAGCCTACTGCTCGGTCACGACCGGAACGATCATAGGACGACGATGCAGGCGCCGCGCAACCCAGCGACCGATCACGCGACGCATCGCCTGCTGCAGGATGTAGGGGTCCTGACCGCCGGGAGCAGCCGCGTCCTTGAGCGCCTGAGTGACGTCGGGGAGAATCTCCTCGAAGACCGAGTCGTCCTCGGCCATGCCGATCGCACGAATCTCGGGACCGGCCAAGACCATGCCCGAGTCGTGCTCGACGACCGCAAAAATCGAGATGAAGCCCTCCGAGCCCAGAGTGCGGCGAGTCTCCAGTTCGTCTTCGGAGATCTCTCCGATCGAACGGCCATCCACGTACACGTACTCACACGGCACGACGCCCGACACGCGCGCGACGCCGTCCTTGAGGTCGACCGTCACCCCGTCCTCCGCCAGGACGACGTTCTGCGGATCCATGCCGGTCTTAACGGCCAGCTGGCCGTTACCGACCAGGTGGCGAACCTCGCCGTGAATGGGCATCACGTTCCTGGGCTGAACGATGTTGTAGCAGTAGATGAGCTCGCCGGCGCTCGCGTGGCCGGACACGTGCACCTTCGCGTTCTCCTTCGACACGACGCGCGCACCCAGGCGGGTCAGGTCGTTGATGACGCGGTACACGGAGTTCTCGTTACCGGGGATCAGCGAGGAGGCCAGCACAACCATGTCGCCGGGCTCAATCGTCACGGTGCGGTGCGACCCCACCGACATGCGCGACAGGGCCGCCATCGGCTCGCCCTGCGAACCGGTCGCCATGTAGACACGCTCGGAGGGCGGCAGCTCGCTAATACCCTTGAGGTCCACGATGAGGCCCTCGGGGATCGACAGGTAGCCCTTCTCCTCCGCGATGCGCATGTTGCGCTCCATGGAGCGGCCCACGAAGGCCACGCGACGCCCGTGGTGGGCTGCCGCGTTGATGACCTGCTGGACGCGGTGCACGTGTGAGGCGAAGGACGCGACGATGATCTGGCCACTCGCCTCGCCGAAGACCTGATCGAGCACCGGGCCGATCTCGCGCTCGGGCGTGATGAATCCGGGCACCAGCGCGTTCGTGGAGTCCACCATGAACAGGTCGACACCCTCCTCGCCCATGCGGGCGAACGCACGCAGGTCGGTGAGGCGACGGTCCAGCGGCAGCTGATCCATCTTGAAGTCACCCGTGATGAGGACGTTGCCTGCATCCGTGCGTACGAAAACCGCGAGCGCGTCGGGGATCGAGTGGGTGACGGAGACGAATTCGAGGTCGAAGGGGCCGACGGTGAGGCGATCGCCCTCGGCGACGACGTTGAGGCCCGGGTCGGGCAGGCGGTGTTCGCGCAGCTTCGGTGCGACGAAGGCCAACGTGAGGTCGGATCCGTAGATCGGAATGTCGCCTCGCAGCTTGAGCAGGTAGGGAACGGCACCGATATGGTCCTCGTGACCGTGGGTGAGGACGAGGCCGACGACGTCGTCCATGCGGTCCTCAATCCACGAGAAATCCGGCAGGATCAGGTCGACGCCAGGCTGCGTCTCCTCGGGGAAAAGAACGCCACAGTCCACGACCAGGAGTTTGCCCCGGTACTCGAGGACGTTCATGTTGCGGCCGACCTCGCCGAGCCCTCCCAGCGGGATCACTCGCAGTGCGCCCTCTTCCAGGGGCGCGGGTTCGCTGAGGTTCTCGTACAAAGACTTCATGATGCCAGTCTGCCACGTTGGCACCGCTTTGCCCGCATCGGGAGCCTCGTTGGATAGGTCGGTCCCCTCACATTTGGCGTCATCGGGGGCGATCGTGGGTCACTGGTCGCGCAGGTGTCCGCCTTCCATGACGTAGCAACGGTCGGCGAAACGCTGTGCCTCGGACTCGTGGGAGACGACGAGGACGGCGGCACCAGCGTTCGCCGCGTCGCGCAGGAGGGTCAGGACGGCGGTCGCGTTGGCGTTATCGAGGCCGGCGCTCGGTTCGTCCGCCAACACGATGGAGGGTTCCATGAGGAGGGCGCGCGCAATCGCCATGCGTCGCAGTTCTCCGCCCGACAGCTCGGTGGGCTTGGCATCGGCAAGGTCGGTCAGTCCCACGGCGTCCAGCAGCTCACGTGCACGGCCTGCGGGCGCCTCGTCTGCGCTGTAGAGGATCGAGGGGAGCAGCACATTGTCGAGGATACTCAGGGCGCGCAGGGCTGTATTGCCCTGGGGGACGAGGCCGATGCGCGCGTTGCGCAGACGGGAGCGTTCCTCGTCGCGCAGCGAGTACAGATCCGTTCCCTCGACACGCACGTGTCCGGACGTGGGCGTGAGGATCCCCGCGAGCATGGTCAGCAGGGTGCTCTTACCGCTGCCCGAGTGGCCGGAGATGACGGTCAGTTGACTCTCATCCAGGCCGAAATCCAGCGGGTGGACCGCGGTGAAGACCCGCTTTCCTCCGCGTGCCCTGGCGAACTCTTTCGACACACCCGTTGCCTCGATGATCATGTCACTCCCCTTCCTTCAGGGCCAGGCTGGCATCCATTGTTGTCACGTACCGCAGCGCTATCCACGAGGAGACGAGGGCGACGATGCCCACCGATGCGAGCGCCCCCAGAGCCAACAGCGCCAGCGTCAGCGCGGATGGCACGAGGAATCCGCCTCCCAGGCTTTGGTCGACGAGGCCGGAGAAGGACACGAGGAGGACGCCCGAGATGATGATGCCACCGACACCTCCGAGGAGATTGACGCCGAGCGCCTCGCGGATGATGATGCCGGCGATCATGCGCCGGTGCGCGCCCATGGCGACGAGGGTGGCAAATTCACGCTTGCGTTCGGCGACCATCAGGACGAACAACAGGGTGATCATGAGCAGACCGACGCCCCACGCGACGCCAATGAGGACAGCCACCGTGCGCGACGTCGAGTCCAGCGATTGCGCGATGCCGCTGACCATCCTCGTTGAGGTGGCGACCGCAACGCCGGGCACCTGCTGGTGAATCTGGGCGGCCACGGCCTCGGCGTCGTATCCGGGCGCCACCTTGACCATCACCGAGGAGATAATCCGGTCGGTCTCAAGCGTCGAATACTTGTTGAGGCCCTTGCGCAGCGAGGAGTCAATGACCTTCTTCGCGGTCTCAAAGTTCATGTAGACCGCGTTGTCAAGGGTCGATCCGGTCGCATCGAACTGCCCGACGACCCGCAGCGTGTTGTCGAAGAGCTGGAAGTTGTTCGGGTCGTTGGCGAGCACGTTGGCTCCGACGATCACCTCGTCGTCTCCCAGTTGTGTGCGCCCCACCGCGTCCCTCATCCACGGCTGGATCGTGAAGTCGGTGGCGGGATCGTAGGCGATCACCTGGTAGCGGCCCGAGCAACAGCTCGCCCTCGCCGAGGCCAGGAAGAGCTGGGAGGACGCAGCTTCGACCCCGTCGACGGCGGCCACCTCATCACGAGTCGCCGCATCCATGTAGAAGTATGACGGCTCGGCGCTCACCAGGAACGTCTGTGCATCAAAATCGGTATCGGCCTCGGCGGGGGTGACCATGATGTCGGCTCCCAGGCGCGACTGGACCGTGCGCAGGCCGTGTTCGATCCCCTGGACGATAAGGGTCCCTCCGAAAATCGTCATCGTCATGAGCATGGAAAAGAGGACGAGGGTCCCCGTCCGCACGGGGTACCCGCGCAGGTTCATCCACGGAAGTCGCGAGCGCGACAGCATTGCGTCATTCCTCCTTGACCATCGTCCCTAGATCAGGACCGTTTTCTGTCCGCGCACCACGCGGCCTACCCGAGCGAGGGCGAGGCGCGTTCCCATGATCCCCACACAGGTGACTGCGGCTATCGATACACCGGCGAGGGGCAGTGACGTCCCGGGGGCGGTGAGGACCTCACGTATGCTCTCATCCGCTGCGAGAGGCAGAACGATGGCCGCGAGTACCACCCCCGCGAATGCACCCACCGCGTGGAGCAGCGCGGACTCACCCAGCATGACGCGGTTGATGATGCCATGCGACGCCCCGATCGAGCGCCAGACGGTGAGTTCGGCGCGTCGTTCGTTCATGAGACTCACCTGTACGACGACGAGAGCGCCGAGCAGCACCAGCCAGATGGCGCCGAGAACCCCGATCGCGAGCCCGCGGTGGGATCGAATGCCCGAGGCAGTGTCGACGAGGGCTTCGCTGCTACGCACGGCCCTCACCTTACGCACGTAGAGGTTGATCCAGTTCGTGACGCTCTCGATAGTGTCACTGCCCGACGTGCGCACGAGAGCCGCCGAGTAATCGGAGCTCGGGTCAACGGTGGCGTCGATGTCCTTCCCCGCCGCGCGGGCACCCGCGACAATGTCGGAAAGGGTATCCATACTGACGAAGACAGCGTGATCCAGCTCGGAGCCAGTGGCGAGCAGATGCGCGTTGATCGGGCGTTCCTCGCCAAAGACGGAGAGGGTCTGCCCCTCCGCCCCGGGGACAGCACTACCCACCGCGACGCTCCCGCGCGGCAGCGACGCCCGCTCCCCCTCGCGCATCCAGGGACCCAGCACGAAGTCCGTCTCCGGTTCGAATCCGACAATCCACCGAGTGGAGCCATCGGAGAGCGTCTCTGAGACGTACAACTGGTGAGACACCGAGGCGATGTCCTCGTTCGAGGACATGCGTGCTAGAGCCGAGCGCGGCTGGTGGCAGCCCACGGGAGTACCGAGCATGAGGAGGCGCTTCTTGTCCACCTGATTCAGGCAGCTCGTCGGGTAGACGACGAGGTCGGCGCCGAGCCGCCGCTCGGCAAGGGACAGTTCGTTCCTCGCGGCAGCGACAAGAATGAACCCTCCGAAAACACACGCCGCCTGCGCGAGCGCGAGGAAGATGATGACGACGGACCGGAGCGGATGCGCCTGAGCGTTCGCGAGGGGAACGCGGCGCAGGGACAGGGTGCTCTTCATCGGGTCCCCTCGCCGGTCCCCGCAACATCGATCCAGAGGGCGGGGCGAACCCCGTACTGCAGATCGACGTTTGCCCCGCTGAGCGACGGCGTTCCCGAGGCATCGACGAATTGCGTGGCGAACCCGTAGGTTCCGGGAGAGCGCAGCCACCAGTCGGCGGTCCCGTCCTCGGACACGCTCAAGGGCCCGTCGGCGGCGTGCTCGGTGACGGGGGCAGCACCGATATCGCTGCGCGCCGCCGGGGTGTTCAAATAAATGACGCTCTCGGTCTCGCTCAGCGCGAAGACACGGTCATCGGTCGGCGCACCGCCGCTGGCACCGGTGATGGACTGATCCACGTTCTCGTTGTGCACCGTCTCGATGAGGCCACGCTGAACGGGGGTAAACGCTGCCTCGTAAAAGTCCCCGTTCATCCACGCGCGCAGATCGGAGTTTTCCCATGTGACGTCCTCGAAGGGCACGTGGTGATACTGGCGAGCCTCAAGGACATCCGCGCTCAGCAGCAGGAGCTGGCCATCGATCTCATCGAGAACAATCCACCGAATCGGCTCGGCCCCATTGGACGTATCGCCATCCTGCTCGTAGGAGCCAAACTCGATCGTGTCGCCTTTGGACACGCGGCGGTACGGCAGCGCCGGATCGGCATCAACGAGGGCCTGCGCGCGCTGCGCAGCATCGCTGTAGCGTCCCAACGAATGGAAGATCTCGTAGGCGCCCTGGGCGTCCCCGGCCTCGTCGAGGGCGACGGCCTGACGGTAGCGCATCGCGTTGCGCACGACGACCGCCGAAGCGATAGCAAGAGAGAGCACAAGGAGAACCGCGCTAATGCGCACGGTTGTCGAACGAAAGAGGGCCCTCACGCCGTCATTGTCTCCCATCTGGGCGTATCCATCAGGCCGAGATCTTCTTGTCCTTCTTGACGAACGCGACCAGCGCCCCAATGCCACTGCCGGCGACCAGGACGCTCATGATGCGCACAAAAGGCTGGAAAACCGTGTGGCAGCGCATCGTCTTCATCATGCACAGCGGGCAGATGCCGCCGGGAATAAAGAAAACGACGACGCTGGCGATCACCGCGAGCGCGAGCAGGGCCAGACGGACGGGCTTGTTCTTGACGAGGGCTGAGGCGCCGTAGAGCGCGATGAGGCCAACTGCGCTGCCGGCCACCATGTTCTGGCACTGATGACAGTGCATCCACGTGCCGTCAGGCTTGGGCTCACACGCAGAAAAGACGGTCACCCCTCCGGCGAGCAGCAGCGCACTGAGGGCGGCAGGAACCAGGGGGATGATAACGTCCTTCTTTGCCACGACATCCATTCCTTGCAGACATAGTCAGTATTGGCGAACTTTACTAAGGTATATTAAACCTTCATTTCAGGCACCGTCAACGATCGCTATCCCTTCCTTCATATGCCAAGAAGAGACACGTCACCCCCGCCGGATCATCGACGGGGGCGCACGGTTCAGAGCAGGCCAGCGGCACACAGGGCACGGCGCAGCGCAGACACCTCATCATCGCTGATTCCAACCATCGGCAGGCGCACGGCCGGGCTATCGATGACGCCCTGGAGCCACAGCGCGTACTTCGCCATGACCGCCCCCTGGCCACCACCCATAATGGCGTGTACAAGGGGACGCAGCGAATACGACAGCTCGCGAGCCTCCCACACCTGATCGGAATCGAGCAGCTCGATCATACGGCGGTAGTGGGCCGAGGCCACGTGCGTCACCACCGAAATGAAGCCCGAGGCGCCACCCGTCATCCACGCGAAGTTCAGGCCGTCGTCACCCGAGTAGTACTCCAGACCCGTGCGGTGCATGCGCTCCACACCGGTCTCCACGTCACCCGTAGCATCCTTGACGCCCAAGATGCGCGGATGCTGGGCGAGGATGTCCAGTGTCGAATCAGAAAACGCGATGCCCGTACGACCCGGAATGTCATAGAGCATGACCGGCAGATCGGTCGCATCCGTCACGGCGCGCACGTGCGCACGCAGGCCCTCCTGGGAAGGACGATTGTAGTACGGGGACACGATGAGCAGACCATCCGCTCCGTGCTCCTGGGCACCCTCGCCGATACGCACCGCGTGCGCAGTGTCATTCGAACACGCGCCACACAGGATGAACGCGCGATCCCCCACCGCCTCACGGACGGCGTCCGTCAAATCATTCTTCTCCGGCTGGTGAGTCGTCGGTGACTCACCCGTCGTGCCGGACAGCAGGATCGTGTCACATCCCTCGTCGACCAGCTTGATCGCCAGGCGCTGCGCGGATGGCAGATCAATCTCACCGGTGGCGGTCATCGGCGTGACCATGGCGGCTGCGAGGGAACCGAAGCGGCGGGGAGGAATGTTACTCATGCGCTCCATGATACGCATGCCTCCCCACCGATGGGAGCGACCGGCCCCGACGTGGACAGACAGCACCGCCACCCGCCCGCGCAGGATCGCTCACGCCGTGGGCCCTTAGTCGCGATCCGCCCACCACATGTGCTGCGTCGGCCCATCGCCCAGCACGCGCACCGCACCGGAAGGCTCAAAACCCGCCGACGTGTAAAAACGCTGACGTTCCTCGTCGTCGACCCCCACCCACACGCGCAGCTGCCCACTCGTCACGTCAGCGACAGCCGCCAGCAGGCGCGACGCATGGCCCGACCGACGGAAGTTCTTCTCCACCGTCAGCTCGTACACCTGCGTCGCGGCCACCGCACGCTCGCCCGGCTCAGCGCAGTCAGCCGAGGCGGCCCCGGCCTCGTCGGGGCCCGCGAATGCGAAACCGACAACGGTATTGCCGTGGAGGGCGACGAGGAGGGCAGTACCCGCGGGCCGCGGAGAGGCCAGCGTTGCCTCCCACTGGGCGGCGAGGGCCTCTTCCGTAATGCCCTGGGCGTCGAGGGCCGCCTGCCCCATGAGTGAGCGCCAGGCCTCGGCCTGCAGGCGGGCAATCGCGCGCGCGTCGCCGCCCTGAGCGGGGCGAACGGAGCGGTCGGGGCCGACGGGCGAGCTCACAGGCCCATCACCTGATCGAGGCCGATCGTCAGGCCCGTGCGGCCGATCACGCGGCGCACGCCCAGGAGGACGCCGGGCATGAAGGACACGCGATCAAAGGAATCCGTGCGAATGACCAGCTGTTCGCCCGCGTTGCCCAGGAGGATCTCCTCCGAGGCGGTCAGGCCACGCAGGCGCACGGCGTGGACCGGAACCCCGTCGACTCGGCCTCCGCGGCTGCCCAGCTCATCGGTCTGCGTCGCGTCGGGCATCTGCCCCAGTCCGGCCTCGGCGCGGGCCTTCGCGATGCCGCGCGCGGTCGCCACGGCGGTGCCCGAGGGGGCGTCCACCTTGGCGGGGTGATGCATCTCGATGACTTCAGCGGACTCGAAGTACGGGGCAGCCATGGCTGCGAACTTCATGGCCAGGACCGCACCCATCGCAAAGTTCGGGGCGATCAGGACGGCGCGCCCCGCGGCCTCGGCATGCTCGCGCACGCGCGCGTAGGACTCATCCGTCCAGCCGGTCGTGCCCACGACGACGTCCACGCCCGCGTCGAGGAGGGCGTGCACGTTGGACTCGGTGACGCTGGGAATCGAGAAGTCAACGGCCACCTGCGCGCCGTTCACACTCTCGGCCGTGATCTGATCTCCCGCGTCGAAAAGCGCAACAACCTCCATATCCGGGGCGCCCGTCACCGCCTGGACAACAGTCGAGCCCATACGGCCCTTGGCTCCGGTCACTGCCACGCGAATCATTGCGCTCTCCTTCATACGGTTATGTGTTGTCTTCAGAGTATTCCCGCGTCAGCGAGGGCTCACGCGGATGGACAGGGGGTTTCTCACTCCCCCGTTTCTTACTTGGCAGGCAGGACGAGCGCCCGGCAATCCAGCTTGGTCACAAGGGACGCAGCCAGTGCACGCACGTCGGCGGCTTCCACCGCGTCGAACTCGGCGAGGGACTCGTCGATAGGACGGTAACGTCCGATGATCTCCGAGCGGCCCAGGCGCATCATGCGCGACCAGTTGTCTTCCAACCCCAGGACGACACCGCCACGTACCTGTCCGCGCACGCGTGTCATCTCCTCCCCGGTCGGGCCCTCGGCTGCCAACTCCTCCAGCTGTGCGCGCATGATGGCCTCGACCTCGTCGACCTTGTCGGGGCTGCAGCCCGCATACATGCCGAAGGTGCCCGTGTCGGAGTAGGCGACGTCGAAGGCGTAGGTCGTGTAGGCCAGGCCGCGCTTTTCACGCACCTCCTGGAAGAGGCGCGACGACATGGATCCACCCAGGACCGACAGCAGGACGCTCATGGTCGGGCCCGCCGGGTCCGTCGCCGACAGGCCCTCGCACCCGATGATGACGTGCGCCTGGGTGACGTCGCGTCGGCGGGTGATGTCCTTGTCATGTTCGGCAATCGGGCTCGGGCTCGTCGATCGACGAGGCCGGGGCGAGGCCGCACTGCGCCCATCCCAGGGCGATCCATCCAGGGCGGCCTGCACGCGCTCGCACACTGATTCATGGTCGACGTTACCTGCGGCGGCCACAATGAGGGACGAGGGGCCGTAGTGAGCCTGGTAGTGCTCCCACACGTCTGCGCGCTCGACCTCGCGGATCGCCTGGGCCGTACCACCCACCGGGCGCCCGATCGGACGGTCGCCATGGACGGCCAGCTGGAAGGCATCGTGGACCGTGTCGGTCGGCGAATCCTCCCCCATCGCCAGTTCGTCCAGGATGACGCCGCGCTCCATCGAAAAGTCATCCTCATCCAGGCGAGAGTCAGTGACCATGTCGCCCAGCGTCTCGATCGCCATGTCGAGGTCAGCATCTCGCACGCGCGCCCAGTATGCCGTGTGCTCGCGCGCCGTCTCCGCGTTTGATTCGCCGCCCACGCTATCGAAGGCGACAGCGATATCGAGGGCAGAACGCTTGTTTGTTCCTTTAAACAGGAGGTGCTCCAGGAAGTGGGTCGACCCGGCCGTACGAGGCCCCTCGTCGCGCGAGCCCACGGGTACCCACAGAGAGACTCCCGCGCTCTTCGTCGCCGGGATCATCTGGGTGAGAACGCGCGTCCCAGCTCCCAGGATCGTGCGTTCAATGCGGGTGTCGCCGTCCTCGATAGACAGGCGCGCCTCGTCGAGCGGCAGTGGCTTGGGGGTCATACTTCTCCTCTTGCATCCCGTTGATCGGGACTAGGCACGAAACGTTCACAGTGTAGCCGCAAAAAGGCCGGTGGCCGGGAGGAGCACACGCCCCATCCCGACCACCGGTCCGATTCAGCTAGCGGGAGCTACTCACTCCTCGGAAGCGCCCTCTTCACGCTCGTCGTCACGGCGACGACGGGTGCGGGTGCGGGGGCGACGCTCGCGACGCTCGGAGCGATCACGACGCTCACGACGCTGCTCGGCCTGCTCACCCTCGGGGGCCTCAAGCTCACCGACCTCGCCGTCGATGACGGCGTGCAGGCTCAGCTTGCCACGGTCGCCGATCTCAGCGATCTCAACCTCGACCTGCTGGCCGACCTGCAGGACGTCGTCCACCGAGTCGATGCGCTTGCCGCCCACGAGGCGACGCACCTGCGAGATGTGCAGGAGGCCGTCCTTACCGGGGGTCAGCGACACGAAGGCACCGAACGACGTGGTCTTGACGACCGTGCCGACGAAGCGCTCGCCGACCTCGGGCATCTGCG
>USPB01000031.1 GCA_900556405.1 uncultured Actinomyces sp. | reverse complement strand
GATGTCGGCGATCGTCTCGGCGTGGGCCTTGACCACGGCGGCGCGCTTGACCTTGTAGGAGGGGGTCAGCAGCCCGTTGGCCTCGGTGAAGTCGGTGGTCAGGACCCGGTAGGCGCGGATGGACTCGGCGCGTGAGACGACCCGGTTGGCGCGGGCCACGGCCTTGTCCAGGGCGGCGAGCACCTGCGGGTTGGTCGCCGCCTGGGCCACGTCCATCTCCGGCAGGCCGTGGTTGGCCAGCCACTGGGGCAGCATCTCGGCGTCCAGGGTGATGAGCGCGGAGATGAAGGGCTCCCGGTCCCCGACCACGAGGACCTGGCTGACCAGGGGGTGGCCGCGCAGGCGGTCCTCCAGGACCGCCGGGGCCACGTTCTTGCCCCCGGCGGTGACAATGAGCTCCTTCTTGCGCCCAGTGATACGGATGTGGCCTCGGTCATCAATCGAGGCAAGATCCCCGGTCTTAAACCAGCCATCAACAAAGGCCTCAGCAGTGGCCTCGGGAAGGTTATGGTAACCGCGGGAAACTGAAATTCCGCGGACTAAAAGTTCCCCGTCGCTGGCCAGTTTCGCCTGGTTACCGGGCCAGACGAAACCAACACTATCCGGCGGAAAATCCTGGGGGATCTCAACACTGATGGGACCGGTGGTCTCGGAGAGGCCGTATCCCTGGAGCAGGGTCAGTCCGAGGCCTCGGTAGAAGTTTGCAAGGTCGAGGGCGAGGGGAGCGCCTCCAGAAATGATCGTATGAAGGTTTGGTCCAAGAATTGCCTTGACCTTCGACAGAACCAATGCGTCAGCAACACGCCCGCGAATCTTTAATAGAGCGGAGGGACCGGGAGATGGAATTGCCGAGGCATCGGGCACGGGTGTGGTGTCTGGTAGGGGACCAGCAACTAAGGACTCGGGAAGAGGAGTATCCACATAGGCGCGAGATTCCGAAAGGGCACGCGCTTGCTTTGCAGCCCAGGAGAACATTCGTCCCTTGAAACCGCCGCCGGCCTTGGCTGATGCCGCGTTATAGACCTTCTCCAAGACGCGCGGGACAACCAGAAGCATTGAGGGCTTGAAGGTCGCAATATCATCCACCAGGTTGCGTGTATCCGGTGAAAAAGCTACAACTCCCTGTCCCGAGAGCAAGCAGTACATCACGAAGCGTGCAAGTACGTGAGCCACGGGCAAAAACAGCAGCGAACGAGAGCGCGGATCATTGATTAGAAGGGGAAGGAAATCGTAGGCCTGGAGCATTGGGCTGATGAAGTTCCCATGTGTTAGAACAACACCTTTGGGGACGCCGGTGGTTCCGGAGGTGTAGATAATGGTGGCTTCATCGTCAAGCTTGACGGCCTCGGTCCGCAGGCGCACTTCTTCGATTGGAACGTCGAGTCCGGCTTGGGCAAGCTCTCGCTGAGCTCCCTTATCAAGCGAGAGGAGATGACGAACCGAATCTGTCTTTACGGACTGAACAAGTTCGGCCTGCTGAGTCGTCGCGGTAATGACAATGCGGATATCTGCGTCCTTGAGGATGTGCTCAATTTGGACGGCAGAATCGGTTTCGTAGATCGGGACAGTGATCGCACCGCAGGACAGGGCAGCGACGTCGATGAGAGCCCACTCGTACGATGTCGGCGCCAAAATCGCCAGGTGCTCACCTGCTTCAAGTCCCAGCGCGATGAGGCCACGGGCAATCGAATCAACATCCGAAAGGAACTGATCAATGGTAACCGGGCGCCAAGTACCCACAGGCGAACGACGCTCAATTGCAACCTGACCAGGGTGCTCTTGAGCACGCAGGCGAAGCATTGACGGCAAATTCATCTCGGGGCTCGCCTCGCGAGTTGCAATCGCTTCCCAAGAGCCATCTGCAAGCCTGCGTACTGTCATGAGTATCCCTTTCAGTTGTATTGAGTTCAGCGTCTATCGTGCACGTCGGAAGAAACGGCGGCGCTTTGCCGGGGCAGATTCAACTGGCCCACCGTAAAGTTCGTCGACTTCATCTGCGAAATCATGAAGTACTTTCCCACGACGAAGCTTCATTGAGGGAGTCACATAGCCATTTTCGACAGTAAAGCTCGCATCAATAATTCGGAATTTACGAATGGACTCCGCGCGAGAGACTGCCTTGTTTGCGCGGTCTACTGCACGCTGGAGTGAGGCTTGCACTTCGGGAAGCTGGGCGGCCTCGAGTGGCGAGCAACGGGGGAGTCCGTGCTTACGCAGCCAATCTGGAAGCATCTCAGCGTCAAGGGTAAAGAGCGCACCGATAAATGGCCGTTGGTCGCCAACAACGATGACGTTCGCAATTAAGGGGTGAGTTGCCAGTGAATCTTCCAAAACCTCAGGAGAGACATTTTTGCCACCTGCGGTGACGATGAGTTCTTTCTTTCGTCCGGTGATTGAAAGCTGGCCGCTCTTTGAGATAGATCCAAGGTCGCCGGTATGGAACCACTCACCATCGGGCATAACCTGGTGAGTCTGGTCAGGCAGGTGATAGTAGCCGGGCATGACCGAAACACCCTTAACAAGGATTTCTCCGTCTTTTGCGATCTTGATGAAGTTTCCCGGAAGGGGCAGACCTACGGTACCTACAGGATTCTTACCGACATGCTGAACAGCGATCGGTCCGGTCGTTTCGGATAAGCCATAGCCTTGGAGAAGGGTGATTCCCATGCCCGAATAGAACTGAGCAAGGTCGGTGGCTAAAGGCGCCCCGCCGGAAACGATGTAACGAAGATTTGGGCCAAGAATCGAACGGATCTTCTTCAGAACAAGCGCGTCGGCAATGCCGTGGCGTGCCTTCTTCAGTAGAGAAGGTCCGAAAGTACGCTCTTGTGCGAGTGCATATGTGCGAGCCTGCTTGGCGCTCCAGGCGAACATGCGGCCCTTGATGCCGCCGCCCGCCTTGGAAGAGGCCGCGTTGTAGACCTTCTCGAGCACGCGGGGCACGACGAGGAGCACGGAGGGCTTGAAGGCCTGGATGTCCGGCAGCAGGTTCTTGATGCTGGGCGAGAAGCCGAGGACTCCCTGGCCCGACAGGATCACGTGCATGACGAGGCGCGCGAGCACGTGGGCGACGGGCAGGAAGAGGAGCAGGCGGGTCTCGGGGGAGTCGATGACCTCGCCGAGGACCTGGCGGGCGCCCTCCGCGGTGGCCACAAAGTTTGCGTGCGTCAGGGCCACGCCCTTCGGGTTTCCGGTCGTTCCGGAGGTGTAGATGATGGTGGCGATGTCCGAGGAGGAGATGGTCGTGCGGCGCTGCTCGACGTTCTCGATGGTGATGCCGGTGGCGGCGCGGGCGATCATGCGCTGGGCGCCGCGGTCGAAGGAGTCGACCGCCACGGTGTACTCGGGAGCCACGGAGTGCACGAGCTCGGCCTGCTGGGTGGTGGCCGTGAAGACACGGGTCACGTGCGCGTCGGTGAGGATGTGCTCGATCTGGGCGGCGGAGTCGGACTCGTAGATCGGGACGGTGATCGCGCCGATCGAGAGCAGTGCGAGGTCCAGGAGGAGCCACTCGTACGAGGTCGGGGCCAGGATCGCGACCGCGTCGCCGGCCTGCACGCCGAGGCCGATGAGGCCACAGGCGGTGTACTCGACCTGGCGCTGGAGCTCAGCAGTGGTCAGGGAGCGCGTGGAGCCAACGGAGGAGCGCTGCTCGACCGCCACCTGGTCGGGGTGGAGGAGGGCGCGTTTGGCCAGCATGTCGGGAACGATGTCGTGTTCGCCGACCTTGTACGTCGGCTTGATCGTGTACGAGCCATCGCGCATGCGCTTCATCGTGTCCTCCGGGATGTCGGTTCAAAGACTGAACAACAGGTTCGATGTGAGTCTACTGGTTGTGGCGCGGCCCCCGCCCCTTAATCGGGGTGGGGGCCGCTGAGTGACGATTAGATCACAGGTCGTAGTAGAGCTCGTATTCGTAGGGGTGTACGTAGGCGCGCATCGGGGCGACCTCCTTGGTCTCCTTGTAGTCGAGCCACGTGTCGATCAGGTCCTGCGTGAAGACGTCGCCCTCGGTAAGGAACTCGTGGTCCTCGCGCAGCGCGTCGAGGGCCGCCTCGAGCGAGCTGGGCAGCTTCGCGATGTCCTGGTATTCGGCCGGGGGCAGCTCGTACAGATCCTTGTCGATCGGCGCAGCAGGTTCGATGCGGCGCTTGATGCCATCGATGCCCGCCATGAGGCAGGCGGAGAACGCCAGGTAGGGGTTCGCGCTCGGGTCCGGCACGCGGTACTCCACGCGCTTGGCCTTGGGCGACGTGCCCGTCACGGGGATGCGGATGCACGCGGAACGGTTGCGCGCCGAGTACACGAGGTTGATCGGGGCCTCAAAACCGGGAACCAGGCGTCGGAAAGAGTTCACCGACGGGTTCGTGAAGGCGAGGAGCGCCGGCGCGTGCTCGAGCAGACCGCCGATGAACCAGCGTGCCGTGTCGGACAGGGAACCGTAACCGCGCTCGTCATAGAAGAGGGGTTCGCCGTTCTTCCACAGCGACATGTGGGTGTGCATACCCGAGCCGTTGTCGCCGAACAGCGGCTTGGGCATGAAGGTCGCGGAATGGCCAAACTCGAGGGCGGAGTTCTTGATGACGTACTTGAACTTCATCATGTCGTCGGCCGCGGTCTGCAGCGTCGCGAAGCGGTAGTTGATCTCCTGCTGACCGCCCGAGCCGACCTCGTGGTGGGCGCGTTCGATTGTCAGGCCGACCTCTTCGAGGAGTCGGCTCATCTCGTCGCGTACGTCTGCGTACTTGTCGGCGGGGGAGACGGGGAAGTAGCCGCCCTTGACGGCCACCTTGTAGCCCATGTTGCCGCCCTCTTCGACGCGGCCGGTGTTCCAGTACGCCTCGGGTGAGTCGACGGAGAAGAAGGTGTTGTGCGGGGTGACCTGGTAGCGCACGTCGTCGAAGAGGTAGAACTCCGCCTCGGCACCGATGAAGCACTCATCTGCGATGCCGGTTGAGCGCAGGTAGGCCTCGGCCTTGGCGGCCACCTGGCGCGGGTCGCGCGAGAAGGGCTCGTCGGTGAAGGGGTCGACGATCGAGAAGTTCACGACCAGGGTCTTGCGATCGCGGAAAGGATCCACGAACGCGGAAGAGATGTCCGGGATGAGCTTCATGTCGGACTCATGGATGGCGGTGAAGCCACGTACCGAGGAGCCGTCGAACATGAGGCCGTCCGACAGGGCCGCGTCCAGGAATTCGCTCACGGGGATCGTAAAGTGCTGCTGAACCCCGGGGACGTCGCAGAAGCGCACGTCGACGAGTTCAATGTTCTGCTCGGAGATAAAGTCTGCGACCTCTTGGGTGGAGGTGAACATGAACGTCCTTCTTTGTGGGAGAGCTGTACTCGAAGGTCAAGAATCGGTCAATTCGTGGCCAAGGCCAGTATATGCCCACAGGTGCCGCCCGCGCGTATTGGTTTCATCATTCAAATGTTTCATGACATAGAGCACGCCCGAGGTGGGTGCTGGGCGCTCCCAGCCACGGCCTCGTACCCTGGGAGCGTGGCAGATCCTTCGACGTACCGACCCCGCACGGGAGACATCCCGACATCGCCGGGCGTCTACCGATTCTCAGACCCGCAGGGCCGCGTCATCTACGTCGGCAAGGCCAAAAACCTGCGCAATCGCCTCACCAACTACTTCCAGGACCTGGCGAACCTGCACCCGCGCACCCAGCAGATGGTGACGACCGCGAGCGCCGTGCAATGGACCGTCGTGCGGTCCGAGGTCGAGGCTCTCACCCTGGAGTTCACGTGGATTAAGGAATTCAATCCGCGCTTCAACGTCATGTTTAAGGACGACAAGTCCTACCCCTACCTGGCGGTGTCGATGGGGGAGCGCTTCCCTCGCGTGCAGGTGACGCGCGAGCGCAAGCGGGCGGGGTCGCGCTACTTCGGCCCGTACACGCAGGTGTGGGCGATTCGCGAAACGATCGATCAGCTCCTGCGAGTGTTCCCCATGCGATCATGCTCGGCGGGCGTGTTCCAGCGGGCGAAGGCACAGGGACGTCCGTGCCTGCTCGGCTACATCGACAAGTGTGCGGCGCCGTGTGTGGGGCGCATTTCGATGGAGGAGCATCGCGAGCTTGCGCAGGGCCTGTGTCAGTTCATGGAGGGGCGTACGGGGCCAGTCATCCGCGACCTGGAGGAGCAGATGCGTCAGGCGTCGGCGGAGCTGAACTTCGAGCGTGCGGCGAAGCTGCGCGACGATATCATGGCTTTGCGTACGGTGCTGGAGCGCAACGCGGTCGTGCTGGACGATGGCTCGGACGCGGACGTGTTCTCTCTCGTCAGCGATGACCTGGACGCGGCGGTACACGTCTTCCACGTGCGTGGTGGGCGCATCCGAGGAACCCGCGGATGGGTCATCGAGCGCGTCGACGGCGCGGACGATGCCGCCCTGATGTCCCGGCTCCTTGAGCAGGTGTATTCCTCGGCCTCGCCGAACGAGGCCGGGGCTGGCACAGCGGAAAAGGTGGCGGCTGTGAGCGTGGACGATGTCGCGCACACGCCCACATCGGCGATCCCGCGCGAGGTGCTCGTTTCCGTCGAGCCCGAGGAGAAGGAGACGATCGCGCGCTGGCTGCGGGAGGTGCGCGGCGCGTCCGTGTCCGTGCACGTTCCCAAGCGCGGTCCGAAGGCTCAGCTCATGGAGACGGTGACCGAGAATGCCCGGCAGGCCCTGGCTCTGCACCGCACGAAGCGGGCGGGCGACATTACGGCGCGCTCGAAGGCGCTCGAGCAGCTCGCCGAGAACCTTGATCTGCCGGCGGCACCTCTGCGCATCGAGTGCTACGACGTGTCGCACACGGGTGGTGAGAACCAGGTCGCGTCGATGGTGGTTTTCGAGGACGGCATGCCTCGCAAAGACGCCTACCGCACCTACAACATCCGCGGCGAGGACGGACATGGTACGCCAGATGATACGAGTGCGATGAACGAAGTCCTCACCCGACGCTTTTCGCGACTGCTGGCCGAGGAAGCGGGCGTCGAAGGAGAAGACGAGGACGGCGTCGCCTATGCGTCCGGTCCCATCGACGCGACGACGGGGCGCCCGAAGCGTTTCTCCTACCGCCCCGATCTGGTCGTCGTGGATGGTGGCCTCCCGCAGGTGAATGCCGCGCGAGCCGCTCTGGACGCTGTGGGTGCGGACGTGCCCGTCGTCGGGTTGGCAAAGCGCCTGGAGGAGGTATGGATCCCAGGTGACGAGTTTCCTCTCATCCTGCCGCGCACGTCGGAGGCTCTCTACCTTCTGCAGTACCTGCGCGACGAGTCCCACCGCTTCGCGATCACGAAGCACCGCAAGCGCCGTTCGAAGGCTCAGCGTCGCTCGGTCCTCGATTCCGTCCCAGGGCTTGGACCTGCCCGTCAGGCCGCGCTCCTGAAACATTTCGGCTCCGTTAAGCGGATCCGTGAGGCATCCGTGGAGGACATTGCCGAGGTCAAGGGCGTGGGACTCGGTCTCGCGCGCACGATTCGCGATAGGCTTGCGACATCGTCGAGGGAGGACACACCATGACATTGACGCTTCCCGTGCCGCTGCCGGCGCGCGTGCTGCTGCTTGGATCGGGCGAACTCGGTAAGGAAGTGACGATCGCTCTGAAGCGCTACGGATGCACCGTCATCGCATGTGACTCCTACCCGAATGCCCCCGCCATGCAGGTCGCGGACGAGTCTCGTGTTGTCGATATGAGTGACCCCGAGGCCTTGCGTGACGTGCTCAACGGCGTCGATGTCGACCTCATCGTTCCCGAAGTCGAGGCCATCGCGACGAACGAACTGAGCGCGTGTGAGGATCGCGGCGTGCGCGTCGTTCCCAACGCTTTCGCCGTCCAGGCCACGATGGACCGCCAGCGCATCCGCACGCTCGCTGCATCCCTGCCCGGCGTGCGCACCTCCGCATTCCGATTCGCACGCAGCGAGGCCGAGCTGGCGACCGCTCTCGACGAGGTCGGATACCCCGCCTTCGTCAAGCCGACGATGTCCTCCTCAGGGCACGGTCAGTCCCGCGTGACCGGCCCCGAGCAAGCTGCCTCCGCCTGGGCCCACGCAGAAGAAGATGCCCGCGCGACGACCGGCGTCGTCATCGTCGAAGAAGGCGTCGACTTCGACTACGAGATCACGCTGCTCACCGTGCGCTCCTGGGACGCCGCATCGGGCACGGTGACGACCAGCTTCTGCACGCCCATCGGACACCGCCAGGAGGGCGGTGACTACGTCGAATCATGGCAACCCATGGCCATGAGCGAGGCAGCCCACGACGCAGCCCGTTCGATGGCCAAGGCTGTCACCGATGCTCTTGCTGAGTCCGGAAAAGGCCCGTGCCTGGGCATCTTCGGCGTCGAGTTCTTCGTGCGTGGCGATGAGGTCTGGTTCTCCGAGCTCTCGCCCCGACCCCATGACACCGGCATGGTGACGATGGTGACGCAAGCACAGTCCGAGTTTGAACTGCACGCGCGTGCCATCCTGGGCCTGCCCGTCTCGACGACGCAGTCCACGCCCGGTGCCTCTGCCGTCGTCAAGTCAACCGGCGCCATCGACGTCCCCGTCTACAACGGCGTGGCCGACGCCCTGGCCACCGCCGATATCGTACGCATCTTCGGCAAGCCGATCAGCCGCGCCGGCAGGCGCGTCGGCGTGGTCGCCGCCACCGCAAGCACGCCGAAGGAAGCACGAGTCATCGCCAGACGTGCCGCCGCAGGCATCTCCATCGACGAGGCCCCCGCGCCTTGCGCGTAACCGCTCCCACCCACCAGCCCAGCCCACCCGTCAGGAGGACGCCATGCCCGACCACACACCCACGGACGACCTTGATGAACGCCAAGCCCAGGCCTCGTCGATGAACGAGGAGAACCCTCCCACGGTTCCCGAGGGCATCGCCGTGCGCGACATGATGCGGGTGAAGTACGAGCCGCGCGCCTCGAACGAAGTCCTTATCATCACCGGCTACTCGGGAGCGGGCCGAACCGGTGCCGCTCGCGCGCTTGAGGACCTGGACTGGTACGTCGTCGACAACCTGCCGCCGACCATGCTGCCCGCTCTCGTCGGCATGATGTCGAATGACCCCGCGGCCGGCGTGCACCGCCTGGCGGTCGGCGTAGACGTTCGCTCGCGCACCTTCTTCCGCACACTGGACGCCACACTCGAGCAGCTCAAGGGCGCGGGCATCGCCTACCGCATTATCTTCCTCGAGGCCAGCCCCCAGACCCTCGTGCGCCGCTACGAATCCAACCGTCGTCCCCATCCCCTCCAGGGCGCAGGCACGCTCATGGACGGTATCAAGGCCGAAATGCGTCTCCTCGCGCCACTGCGCCGCGCCGCCGACGAAGTCATCGACACCTCCACCATGAGTGTCCACGATCTGACCCGGCGCATCCGCGACATCGTGGCGGGGGAGGAGCGTCCCCTGCAGGTGACCGTCGAGTCGTTCGGTTTCAAGCACGGCCTCCCACTCGACGCCGATCACGTCGTTGACGTGCGTTTTCTCAAGAACCCGTACTGGGTCGACGAGCTGCGTCACCTCACGGGCAGGGACCAGGCCGTCGCCGACTACGTGCTCTCCCAGCCGGGTGCGCGCGATTTTGCTCTCGGATATGCCGACCTACTGGCCCCCATGCTGAGCGGGTATCTGGCAGAATTGAAGCCATTCGTCACGATCGCAGTCGGATGCACGGGCGGAAAGCACCGCTCTGTTGCTTGCTCCGAGGCGATCGCCAAGCGCCTGCGTACACACGGATACACGGTTCGCGTGATGCACCGTGACATTGGGAGAGACTAATGCCCTATCTTGATGCAGCCGGCTGGGTTCAACGTGGAGAATCCGGCCAGAACATCGTCGCCCTTGGCGGCGGACACGGCCTGTCCGCCACCCTACGCGCGCTGCGCCACATCACCCGAGCGCTCACGGCAATCGTGACCGTCGCCGATGACGGTGGCAGCTCCGGCCGTCTGCGCCAGGAGATGCCGATCCTGCCTCCCGGCGACCTTCGAATGGCCCTTGCATCTCTGTGCGAGGAGTCCGAGTGGGGTCTGACGTGGCGTGACGTCATGCAGCTGCGCCTGGATACGAGCGGACCTCTCAACGGCCATGCGCTCGGCAACCTGCTGATTTCTGGCTTGTGGCAGCTCCTGGACGATCCGGTTGAGGGCCTCGACTGGGTCGGCCGTCTCCTTGGCGCGCAGGGCCGAGTCCTGCCCATGTCGACGACGCCCATTGACATCGAGGCGGACATGAACGACGGGGGACGCCGCTACGTCGTGTCCGGTCAATCGAAGGTCGCCGTCGCTCCCGGCACCGTCGAGCACGTGCGCATCACGCCTGAAGCCCCCGAGGTCCCCTCAGCGGTCACCGACGCCATCTCCGAGGCCGACTGGGTCGTGCTGGGTCCCGGCTCCTGGTACACGTCGGTTATTCCGCACCTGCTGGTCCCCGACATCAACCGTGCTCTCGCGACGACGGACGCGCACCGCGCGCTCGTGCTCAACCTGGCACGCCAGCGCGGCGAAACCGACCTCATGTCAACCGCCGATCACGTGCGTGTTCTGCGCGAGTACGCGCCCATGCTCAAGCTTGACGTCGTTGTGGCAGACCCCACGGCCTGCGATGACATTGACGAGCTCATCGTTGCAGCCGAGGAGCTCGGCGCGCGCGTTCTTTTGCGCCAGGTCCGTACGGGAGACGGCGCCCCGCATCACGACCCGTTGCGCCTCGCCGCGGCCCTGCGTGACGCATTCGACGGCTTCCTTGGTGAGGTCGGACAGCCCGAAACGTGGTTACCTTAGAACCTGTTGCCTGTTGACAAACGACATCACACCCGAGGAAGAATCCGTGTCTCTGACATCTGACATGAAGGACGAGCTGGCACGCGCCGTCATCACGACGCCGTCCGAGGTGGCCGCCGAGGTGAGCGCGACACTGCGTTTTGCGGGTGGCCTGCACCTCGTGGGCGGTCGTATCCTCGTCGAGGCCGAGCTCGACTCACCCGTCGCCGCGCGACGCCTGCGCACCTATCTGCAGGCGCTGTACAACGCCGAGTCCTCCGTCGTCGTGGTGTCCGGATCGTCTCTGCGACGCGGCAAGCGCTACGTTGTGCGCGTCGTTCATAAGGCCGACGAGCTGGCTCGGTTGACTGGTCTCGTCGATTCACTGCGTCGTCCAGTGCGAGGCCTGCCACCCGTTCTGGTCGCCTCGGGTACCGCAGAGGCCGCGGCGATTTGGCGAGGTGCTTTCCTTGCGCGCGGTTCACTCATGGAGCCCGGTCGATCCTCGTCGTTGGAAATTACGTGCCCGGGCCCAGAGGTGGCTCTCGCGATGGTGGGCTGTGCGCGCAAGCTGGGCGCGGTCGCGCGTTCCAAGGAGGTGCGCGGCACCGACCGAGTGTCCGTGCGTGACTCTGACGCGATTGGCACACTGATTGCTGCGATGGGCGCCCCCCAGACGTTTGAGGCCTGGCAGGAGCGACGGGAACGCCGCGAGGCGCGGGGCAGCGCCAACCGGCTGGCTAACTTTGACGACGCGAATCTGCGCCGTTCCGCCCGTGCAGCCGTCGCCGCCGGTGCGCGCGTTGAGCGTGCCTTCGAGATTCTCGGTGACGACGTGCCTGCCCACCTCCTCGAGGCAGGAACCCTGCGGCTGAAGTACAAGCAGGCGTCCCTCGAAGAGCTCGGCAAGCACACGAATCCGCCGCTCACCAAGGATGCCGTTGCTGGACGCATCCGCCGACTCCTGGCCCTTGCCGACAAGGTCGCACACGAACGAGGTATTCCGGACACGGAATCGGCGCTCACCCTCGACATGCTTGAAGAGGACTGAGGTCCCTGATTCCTGTCGCTTCTTCCCGATCTGAACGAGAATTACCCCACGTACAGATTTTCTAATTGGATTGTGACAGAGTCCGCTACGGGGTGTAGATTAGGAGCTGCTGGAACCGCAGACATCTGCGGGCCGGGCTGGCAACCCGCACGCCCGGTTGCATCGAATACCGTGTCCCGCGAGGGGCACGAGCAGGAGGAACATAGTGACCACCCGCGTTGGCATCAACGGCTTCGGCCGCATCGGCCGCAACTTCTTCCGCGCTGCTCTCGAGCAGGGCGCGGACATCGAGATCGTCGCCGTTAACGACCTCACTGACAACAAGACCCTCGCTCACCTGCTGAAGTACGACTCGATCACGGGTCGCTTCCAGGGCGAGGTCTCCTACGATGACGAGGGCATCGTCGTCAACGGCAAGCACATCAAGGTGCTGGCGCAGCGTAACCCCGCCGATCTGCCC
Organism: uncultured Actinomyces sp.; assembly: GCA_900556405.1. Classification (GTDB taxonomy): domain Bacteria; phylum Actinomycetota; class Actinomycetes; order Actinomycetales; family Actinomycetaceae; genus Pauljensenia. Next base: position 903 of record USPB01000031.1, on the reverse strand, counting down.
TGGGGCGAGCTCGGCGTTGAGGTTGTCGTTGAGTCCACCGGCTTCTTCACCGACGGCGAGAAGGCCAAGGCCCACCTGGACGCTGGCGCCAAGAAGGTCGTCATCTCCGCCCCCGCGAAGAACGTCGACGGCACCTTCGTCATGGGCGTGAACGAGAAGAGCTACGACCCGGCCACCCAGAGCATCATCTCGAACGCCTCCTGCACGACGAACTGCCTGGCCCCGCTGGCCAAGGTCCTCCAGGAGAAGTTCGGCATCGAGCGCGGCATCATGACGACGATCCACTCGTACACGGGCGACCAGCGCATCCTCGACGCCCCGCACAAGGACCTGCGTCGCGCCCGCGCCGCCGCCCTCAACTTGATCCCCACCAAGACCGGCGCCGCCCAGGCCGTCGCCCTCGTGCTCCCCGAGCTCAAGGGCAAGTTCGACGGTCTCGCCGTCCGCGTCCCCACGCCGACCGGCTCGCTCACCGACCTCTCGTTCATCCCGGGCCGCGAGGTCACCGTCGAGGAGGTCAACGCCGCCGTCAAGGAGGCCGCCGCCGGTGAGCTCGAGGGCATCCTCGCCTACACCGAGGACCCGATCGTCTCCACCGACATCCAGGGCGACCCGCACACCAGCATCTTCGACGCCTCCGAGACCAAGGTCATCGGCAACCTCGTCAAGGTGCTCAGCTGGTACGACAACGAGTGGGGCTACTCCAACAGCCTCGTCAACCTGACCAAGCTCGTCTGCGACAAGCTCTGAGCCATCATCACCACGTGGGGCAGGGCGCGTCGGCTTGGCCGGCGCGCCCTGCCCCGTCGTGAACCGCCCGTGCGCATCCCGTCGACCCGTCCGCCGCGGTTCACCCGCCAGGAATCATCCATGACGAACCACCGAATCCCAGTTCCAGGAGTT
>USPB01000030.1 GCA_900556405.1 uncultured Actinomyces sp. | reverse complement strand
ATCGTCGTCCGGGTGAGGCCCCCGAGGGCACGGTCTTCATGAGCCGCACGAAGTCGTTCACGCGACGCACTCGCGAACTGCCCGCGAACCTCGCGCGCACGTGGCAGGCCCATGCACACCGCTATGTGGTCGAGCCGCGTCGCGGCGTTGGCTACACGACGGTCGCGCAGGATTTCGCGCTCGATCTGGCTGAGTTGTTTGGACGCAGCGCTCCCGTGACGCTCGAGATTGGCTCGGGCACGGGCGAGCAGATTGTCGCTGCTGCGGATGCCCATCCGGAGCGTGACTTCCTCGCCCTCGAGGTGTGGGTTCCGGGCATCGCCAAGCTCGTGTCCAAGGCGGTCGACGCGGGTGTGGATAACATCCGCGTGATCGAAGCTGATGCTGCTCAGGCCCTTCCCATCATGCTGGAGGACGCGTGCTTGGACGAGATCTGGACGTTCTTCCCCGATCCGTGGCGCAAGGCCCGGCATCGTAAGCGTCGCCTCGTCTCTGATTCGTTTGCCCTCGAGGTGGCACGCCTGTTGCGCGACGGGGGAGCGTGGCGCCTGGCCACCGACTGGGACGACTATGCGTGGCAGATGCGAGACGTGGTCGAGGCCTGCGAGCTTTTTGACAACCCGCACGCCGGGGAGCGACCGGATCCGGGTGATCCTGAGCCTGAGCGTGGGGGATTCGCCCCGCGTTTCTCAGGACGCGTCGTCACACACTTTGAGACGCGCGGTATCGATGCCGGGCGCCATGCCCATGACATTGTCGGCATTCGTCGTCCCCGTGGCTGACGTCGTGAGACGCGGAGTGTGCCGGTGAGCCCCGCCCAGCCTGAGGGGGAGCGCTGGCCGACCGACGGATCGCTCGACCCCGGCCTCGTTGAGGCGGATCGCGGTCGTCCCCTCTCCCTGTATGTGCACGTCCCTTTTTGTCGCGTGCGCTGTGGGTATTGCGACTTCAACACGTACACGGTGGGTTTCGGTCCGGGCGCGCAGGTGGGGGACTACGCGCCCTCCGTTCTTGCCGAGGCTGCTCTGGCGTCTCGGGTCATGTCCGAGGCTGGGCTCCCTACGCGCCAGGCGCGGACGGTGTTTTTCGGTGGCGGTACTCCGACGATGTTGGATGTCGATGAGTTGACCGAGATCCTCGCGGGCCTGCGTGAACGCATCGGTATTGCGCCGGGCGCGGAGGTGACCCTCGAGGCTAACCCCGACACGGTGACGCGTGATGGACTCGTGCAATTGGCTGACGCTGGTTTTACTCGAGTGTCGTTCGGCATGCAGTCGGCCGTTCCTGAGATCCTCGCGACCCTGGATCGCACGCATACGCCCGAGCGAGTCCCCCTCGTTGTCCAGTGGGCGAAGGAAGCGGGCCTGTCGACCTCGGTGGATCTTATCTACGGAACCCCCGGGGAGAGCCTGGCGGATTGGGAAACATCCCTGCGTTCTGCGCTGTCGTACGAGCCCGACCATATCAGTGCCTACGCGCTTGTTGTCGAGGAGGGGACGAAGATGGGGGTGCAGGTGGCCCGGGGAGAGCTGCCGACCCCCGATCCGGACGATGAGGCTGCCAAGTATGAGCTCGCCGATGCCCTCCTGGGTGAGGCGGGATACGCGTGGTACGAGATTTCGAACTTCGCGCGCGTCACCGAGGCGGACCGCGCCTCGGGAGGTCCATCGACCTTCTATGACCGCGCCTCTTCCCATAACTTGGCCTACTGGCGGGACTGGGATTGGTGGGGCTTTGGGCCGGGAGCGCATTCGCATGTGGGGCGTATGCGCTGGTGGAACGTGAAGAACCCGGGAGCCTATGCGGGGCGTCTGAATGCTGGACAGTCTCCCGCTTATGCTGGCGAGGTTCTCGACGCGGATGCGCGCGAGCTGGAGCGTGTCATGCTGGGCGTGCGTACATCCGAGGGTGTTGAGATTGAGGGGCTGCCGGGTCTGTCACTGCCCGAAGGAACGCGTGGCTCCTCCGGTGGGCGTGTCGCCACGCTCATCGCGGATGGGCTCATCGATGGAGCTTGCGCTCTCTCCGGGCGCGTTGTCCTCACGCTGCGTGGCCGTCTGCTCGCGGACTACGTGACCCGTGAAATTATGGGCTATTAACGGTCATTGACTGCCTGTGTGGCGGAATATGCATCTGGTGGTAAACATTATTGCGCAACCCCACCGTCCGCGATAAAGCTTGTATGTACTGTATTACAAGTATGAATGCGGAGATGGTTATTTACTGTTTGACACTCGGTTCGCGTGCGCAATGTGACAAGCTAGCATTACGTCGCAATACTGTTGACATCATGGTTGAAATATGTTTGCCTAGATGTGTCATGTGAAGCCGAGTAATTTGCAGGGTTCCTCCATGAGGGGGCTTGTGAAGAGCCGTATACAAGGAAAAGTGTGGTACTGTGACTCTTCGTTACGCTGTCATTGCTGACATCGTGGGCTCTCGTACGCTGACCAATCGTGCAGAGGCTCAGGGAATCTTTGAGGCTGCTCTTGCGAACGCGAGTGAGGGGCTTGCACTCTTGCAGGCGCCTTACCCGACGGTCGGTGACGAATTCCAGGCTGTGGCCTACACGCTGGAGGATGCGCTTCTTCTGACGCTGCGTGCGCAGCTTCTGCTTCCCTCACAGCTTCAGCTTCGCTTCGGAATTGGTGCGGGGCGAATTGAAGAGTTCTCCTCGGGCGTTCATCGTCAGGCTCCGGCGCGTTCGCATGGTACGGACTCGGCGCAGCTTCAGGATGGCTCCGCTTGGTGGGCGGCCCGCGCTGCGATTAACCGTGCGCATGACGTGCAGGACTCATCGAATCCGTTCATTCGCACCTGGTTCATGGCGCATGCCTCCGTTGAGTCGGCCTTCCCGAGCCATTGCCAGACCTGCATTAACGCGCTGCTGAGCCTGCGTGATCATGCGATCCTCAAGCTCTCTGCGCGTCATCGCCGCATCACAGCTGCGCTGCTTCTCGGTAAGACCCAGGTGGAGATCGCTCGGGCAGAGAAGCTCTCGCAGCAGGCCATTTCTGACTTCGCCCGGGGCACGGGGGTGGGGTTGATCCAGTCGTCACTCATCATTGCGGAGGCCGCACGTGCATGAAGTGCTTCTCCTTGGCATTGCCGCCTCGGAGCTGACCGTCCTTCTGACATCCGACCCGCGACGCTGGTCGCGGCGCCTGTCTCTCTTTCTGACGCTCCTCCTCGCCGTGATCTGCTACGCGTGGTTCGTCCTTGGCGTCAGCGCGCTGGCGAATGCGCTCGGCGCGACGCTCGCGATCGTGTGGTTCGCATGGGATCTCGTCGATCCATCTGCGCGCGGGGTGCTTGGTCGTTGGGCGTTGGCATCCATCGGCTTTGTCGCGCTCCTGAGTGTGGATCCAACGGAATTTCCGATGCTGTCGCTGCGCTCGGGACGTTCGATCGACCTCATTATTGCCGTTCTCTTCCTCGTCACGGGTCCGGTCAATCACCTGATTACCGCGATCCTGCAGTGCGCGCGCGGTCGCGCTTCTGAGCCTGTCCCCGGGTGGATTAATGCACCCGTCCTGCCCGCGATGCCCGCGTTGGTGTCGGAGGATGGTGAGGATGCGCAGGAGGAAACGGAAGCCGTGGAGCCTCCCCTCATCTCAGGTGCGTTGCCTATCGTCGCCGGTCGCAGCGATGAGCAGGATGAAGTGACCGCATTGCGTGGTGGCCGCTGGATCGGGCCGCTTGAACGTCTCCTCATTATCGTTCTCGCCGGTGCGGGCGCGGAGGTCGCGATTGCCGCAGTTGTTGCCGCCAAGGGCGTCATCCGTTTTCCCGAAATCTCGCAGGATTCGACGGGGGAGAAGGCTGAGGAATTCCTCATTGGCTCAGTGTCCTCGTGGATTTTGGCTGCCCTCGTGTCGATGCTCATTCACGCCGTGAGCCTGCACTGAGCGGTTGTGCCGCTAGAGTAAGCCGGGTGAATAGCTCAGATCCCTACGGCCGCAATATTTTCGCCCATGACCCGCACCGCGACGGGCCGGGGGCGAGGCGTCCGCGCTCTCAGGCAGTCCATGTCGAGATCGGCATGGTGCTGGAGGATGTTGCCTCCGGTTGGGTTGGTGCCGTGACGCGTGTGGAAAAGTCTGGCGGTGTTCACCTTGTGGAGCTGGAGGATCGGCGAGGAGTGCGTCGTTCCTTCCCTCTCGGCCTCGGTTTTTGGCTGGAGGGTCGTCCCATTGAGGCGCTGCCGCCGCGCCCGGCCCCTGCCCGGGCCTCGTCTGGCACGCAGGTCAGTGCGTCGGGACGTCGCATCACGAATTCCGGATCGTTCGCCCCCGCGTCGAGTGGCCCCAAGGTCGCCAAGCGCTCGCGCATCTGGGTCGAGGGGCGCCATGACGCGGAACTCGTCCAGCACGTGTGGGGTGAGGACCTGGCAGAGGCGGGTATTGCCGTTCAGCTGCTCGAAGGCGTTGACAACCTCGAAGCGGTCTTGGAGGTCTTCGGGCCGACTGATACGGCGCGTGCGGGTGTTCTCGTCGATCACATGGTCCCTGGGTCGAAGGAGTCTCGCATCGCCGAGGCCGTGTCAGCTCGCTGGTCGGGTGCGGTTCTCGTCCTGGGTCACCCTTTCGTTGACATTTGGCAGGCCGTCAAGCCGGCCCGTGTCGGGCTTGAGCGGTGGCCGGATATTCCGCGCGGTATCGATATCAAGCACGGGACGCTTGATGCCCTCGGCTGGCCGCATGCCGACCAGCGTGACATTGCGATGGGGTGGAAGCGAATTCTGTCGACCGTGCGCACCTATCGCGACCTCGAACCCGCGCTGCTGGGCAGAGTGGAGGAACTCATCGACTTCGTGACGGTGCCCTGGGCGCAGTAAGGGTCGCCCTGCGATGTGATGGTGACCGCCCCGTGTGACGGTTCGCGCAGGGCGCACGAGTCGTTGCGCACTACGCTCGCCGCTCGTGAAGGACCGGGGGTAGCATTGGCACTCAGGAAGCATGAGTGCCAAGCAGGGAGGGAGACGGCATGACACGCACGAGTGCACAGGACCGCCGCCTTGACGTCCTGCGCGCCATCGTCACCCAGTACGTGGCCACCCGCGAGCCCGTCGGTTCCAAGGCGATTGCCTCCGGGGGGCTCGGTGTCTCCTCGGCGACGATCCGCAACGACATGGCGGTGCTTGAGGAAGCCGGGCTCATCTACCAGCCTCACACGTCTGCCGGGCGTGTACCGACCGACCGCGGCTACCGCGTGTTCGTCGATCGACTCGCCGAACTCAAGCCCATGAGCGGTCCCGAGCGCCAGGCCCTCGAGACGTTCCTGTCCGAGTCCGTCGACATTGATGATGTCGTCGAGCGCTCGGTTCGACTCCTCGCACAGGTCACGCATCAGGTGGCCCTCGTCCAGTACCCGGGCGCGCGCGTGCGTCTCCTCAAACACTTCGAGGCGATTGATCTGACGCCGGGCCGCGTCCTCGTCGTCGTCATTACCGCTGACGGCGAGGTTGGGGAGCGCACGTTGAGCCTGCACGCGCCCCTCGACGATGGCCAGTTGCACGAGGCCCGTGAGCACCTGCGACGTCACTGCGACGGCGCCACGTCAGCGACCGTACAGACCTGCGTTGATGCGGCGACCGCCTCTGCTCGCCCCGACCTCGTCGGGACGGTCGCCGCGATCGGCGCCGCCCTCACCGACGTCCTCACCGGGCAGAGCGAGTCGAAGATCGTCGTTGCGGGCGCCGCGAACCTGGCGAGGGGGGCGCTCGACTTCCACGACATCGCGCCGGTCCTGGATGCCCTCGAAGAGCAGGTCGTCCTCATGCGGCTCTTCGCTGAGGCCGACCCGGGTGATGACGTGCACGTGAGTATCGGTACGGAAAACCCCCACGATGGCCTGGCAGAGGCAGCTGTCGTCACCGGAACCTACCGGGCGGGTGCCGATGAACAGGGGGGTTGCGCCCACCTGGGCATTGTCGGCCCCATGAGGATGGACTACGCGCGCACCATGAGCTCGGTCCGAGCCGTGGCCGCCTACCTGTCGCGCTACCTCGCGCAGGAAACCAACAGCTGACTCGGCCGCGCGTCGAGCACGATGACGATGAACGAACGACCCCACGAGAAGAAAGAGCAAGCGTGAGAGACTACTACGAGGTCCTCGGCGTGGCCCGTGACGCCAGCCAGGACGAGATTAAGAAGGCCTACCGTAAGCTCGCCCGAAAGCTGCACCCCGACTATGCGGGCGCCGACTCGGAGGAAGCCTTCAAGGAACTGTCCGTCGCCTACGAGACGCTGTCGGATCCGGAGAAGCGCCAGATGTACGACATCGGCGGCCCGGACGCGCTGCGTGGCGGCGGCGCTGGCGCGGGCGCAGGCTTCGGCGGTTTTTCCGACATTTTCGAAGCCATGTTCAGTGGTGGCTTCGGCGCGTCGGCGTCGGGTCCGGCCTCGCGCGTGCGTCGCGGTAAGGATCGTCAGGTTGTCGTTGACATCACCCTGGAGGACGCGGCTTTCGGCGCGGCCAAGGAAGTGGCCTTCGATACCTACGTTCTGTGCGAGGCCTGCAACGGCTCGATGTGTCAGCCGGGCACGTCGCCCACGCAGTGCACGACCTGTCACGGCTCGGGCTTCGTCACGCAGATTCAGAACTCGCTCTTTGGTCGCATGCAGACGCAGGCCCCGTGTCCGACCTGTCAGGGCTACGGCGATACGATTGCCACGCCCTGCGCCGAGTGTTCGGGCGCGGGCCGTGTGCGTACGCGCCGCACTCTCAATGTCAACATCCCCGCGGGCGCCAGCGAGGGCACGCAGATCCGGGTGAGCGGCGAGGCCGAGGTCGGTCAGGGCGGTGGCCCCAACGGTGATCTCTACCTGTTGATCCGCGAGAAGAAGCACCCGGTCTTTGATCGTCGCGGGGATGATCTGCACACGTGGATCACGATCCCGATGACGACGGCTGCCCTGGGCACCGAGTTCGAGCTGGAGACCCTCGACGGCAAGAAGACCGTGACGATCAACCCGGGTACCCAGCCCAACGACGACATCGTCCTGGAGGGACTGGGCGTGGGCCACCTGCAGCGCTCGGGCCGAGGCTCGATGCACGTGCACGTCGATGTCCAGATCCCCAAGAAGCTCGATGAGAAATCGCGCGAGCTGCTCGAGGAGCTGGCGAAGGTGCGCGGCGAGGTGCGCGTGGAGCCGCATCGTCAGCAGGCCTCGTTCTTTGACAAGCTTCGCGATACCTTCATGGGGTGATGCGCCGTGACGCTGCCCGTTTTCCTCGGTGAGGATCTGACCCCGCCCCTGGAGTCCCTGTCCGTGGGGGACAGTGCGTGCCTCGGGGGAGCCGAGGGGCGTCACGCTGCTTCTGTGCGCCGCATCGGCGCGGGGGAGTGGGTCGACGTCGTCGATGGGTGTGGCCTGCGTGCGACGTGCGAGGTCAGCGGGAGCGATAAGTCCTCGCTCTCCCTGGTCGTTCGTGAGATCACGCAGGAGGATGCCCCGAGTCCCGAGGTCATCCTCGTTCAGGCGCTCGCCAAGGGCGGGCGTGATGAGGCCGCCGTCGAGATCTGCACGGAGATCGGTATCGACCGGGTGATTCCCTGGTCGTCGCAGCGCGCGATCGTCCAGTGGAAGGGACCGAAGGCCGAGAAGGGGCGCGCGAAGTGGGAGAGCGTGGCTCGCGCGGCCGCCAAGCAGTCCCGCCGTGCCTTCGTCCCGGTCGTCGAGGGCGTCAAGGATAGTCGCGAGCTGGCCTCCTGGCTCGCCTCCTTGACGGACGAGGCCGGGGTTGCCTTCGTCTGCCACGAGGAGGCGACGGATTCGCTCGGGGCCGCTCTCGCCCTGGTTCAGCAATCCCGTGCGGACGGGAGTCTGCCTGCGCGCATCGCCCTCATCGTTGGTCCTGAGGGCGGCATTGGGCCCGAGGAGACCGCGCAGCTGGTGGAAGCCGGTGCCCGCACGATTGGGCTGGGAGATAACGTCCTGCGTTCCTCCACGGCTGGCGCGGTCGCCCTGACGCTGATCCGCGCTGCCGCGGGCGCATACTAGGAGCGTTCAACTCTGGAAGCCAGAGATCCTTGCGCTGAGCGTGTGGGTCTCGCCTTCGCCCAGCGCAACCACGTCCGTGCCTGAGTTGAAGGCGTTGGGCGGGCAGCTCATCGGCTCGACGGCTACGCCGACGCGACCGATGTAGTCTGCCGAGTAGACCTGCAGCCAGCGCGCATCGGAGGACAGGGAGACGCCCACGCCCGAGGTAGGGTCGCGTAGCGTCACGGTCCAGGTGCCCTCGGGCAGGCCAGCGAAGGCGTGGTCCAGCCGGGAGTCGCTGATAAGGGTGGGGGAGCGGAAGTCCAACCCGAACGATGCCACGTCGTGGGCGGCGACCGGGATCATGGAGGCGTTGGCCTCGTAGATGATGGACGCGGGGTTGGTCAGCTCCAGCTCGTCTGCTCGTGCGTCGTCGACGGCGAGGTAGGGGTGGAAGCCGACGCCGTAGGGGGCGGTGCCCTCGCCGATGTTCGTCGCGGACAGCTCGACGGTGAGGCCTGCGTCCAGATCCAGGCTGTAGCGCGCGGACGCAAGAAGCGTCCACGGGTAGGAGTAGCGCGCCGCGATGAGGGTGCGCACGATGACTGAGGAGGCATTGGCCTCGGCAATCTCCCACTCCTGGAAGGCCACGAAACCGTGGAGGGACGTGCCGAAAGTGGGCTCGTCGACAGGCAGATCGTAGGTGGTGCCCTCCCACGAGTACGAGCCGCCCGCGATGCGGTTGGGCCACGGCATGAGGACCTTGCCGAGATAGCCAGGAGGGCATTCGCCGACGCCATGAGGGACGACCAGGTCGTGCCCGCGGTAGCGCAAGCCCGCCAGACCTGCGCCGACGGTGACGATCCGTGCCTCGTACTCCCCAGCCTGTACAACGATCTCGCGCCCCGAAGCGCCCCGATCCACCATTGATGCTCCTGTGCATTCACTGAACACGAATAACACTCATTCTAAACGGAGTTGAGTCGTCTGCATCACTGCGCGAAGCGTATCCTTGTAGAGAATGGCTCTCGATTGAAAGGAACACCTCGTCCTATGGCACACGAGATCACAGACGAATTTGTCGCCTCTCTCCACGCATCCTCAGACTCCGCCCGCGCGGTCGCACGCAACGCTGTCGCCCACGCCGGCGTCGAGCCGGTCGCCTTCGACCGCGCCAAGGTGGTCGCCACCCCCACGGTCGTGTCCCACAAGGTGGACGACTGGAAGGTGACGTCTCAGAAGAAGTCCGGCCGCTGCTGGCTCTTCTCCTCCCTCAACCTGCTGCGTTCGACGACGCGCACCCACCTTGGCCTCAAGGACTTTGAGTTCTCGCAGAACTACGTGCTCTTCTGGGACAAGTTCGAACGCGCCAACTTCTTCCTCACCGACATCATCGCCACCGCCAAGACCGAAGAGCTTGACGGTCGTCTCCTGCAGTTCCTGCTCGGCGACGTGCTCTCCGACGGCGGCCAGTGGGACATGGCGGTCTCCCTCTATCTCAAGCACGGCCTCGTCCCCAAGGTCGCGATGCCCGAGACCGAGTCCTCCAGTCACACCGCCCCCATGAACGCGCGCCTGAAGGTCGTCCTGCGTCGCACCGCCCTCGAGCTGCGCTCCCTCGTCGAGGCCGGAGCCTCGCAGGAAGAGATCAGCGAGGTCAAGGAGGCCGCCCTGGCCGACGTGTGGCGCATCCTCGTCATCTGCCTGGGCGAGCCCCCGGCCTCCTTCGAGTGGGAGTGGCGTGACGATAACGGCGAGTTCCACCGCGACGGCGTCCTCACCCCGCGCGAGTTCTACCAGCGTTACGTGGACGTGGATCTCACGCAGTACGTGTGCCTCGTCGACGACCCGCGCGCCGAGCACCCGAAGGGCCACACCCTTACGGTCGATCACATGGGCAACGTCGTCGGCGGCCGCCCGATCCTCTACGTGAACACCCCGGTCGAGCAGATCCGTGAGATCACGGCTTCTGTCCTGGCTTCGGGCCGCGTTGTGTGGTTCGGCGCCGATTGCGGTAAGCAGTCTGACCGCGCTTCCGGCCTCTTCGTTGAAGGCCTGTACGACTACGACAACCTCTTCGGCGTGGACTTCTCCACCTCCAAGGAGCAGCGCGTCAACACCGGCGAGTCCGCGATGAATCACGCGATGCTCTTCACCGGCGTCGACATCGACGAGGAGGGCAACGCCCGCCGCTTCCGCGTGGAGAACTCCTGGGGCGAGGACCACGGCGACAAGGGCTTCTTTACGATGGACGCCGCCTGGTTCGATGCCAACGTCTTCGAGGTTGCTGTGCACGTGGATGACCTGCCCGCCGAGCTGCGCGCCGCCATCACTGAGGAACCGCTGCATCTGCCTGCGTGGGATCCGATGGGTGCGCTGGCCTGAGCCCAGTAGCCTGACACGCCGGGCGGGGCGTGGGCATCGTCCCCGTTCGCAATATGGCCTCCCTGAGCGCGGGGCGGGTGGAGTGGGACAATTGTTCCGCGATACCCGCCCCGTTATCTGTGGAGGACACATGAGCACTGACGTGACCCGCGACTTTGCGTTCGGCCTGCCCAAGGCCGAGCTGCACCTGCACCTGGAAGGTACCCTCGAGCCCGACCTGAAGCTGGCGCTCGCCCGCAAGAACGGCGTCGACATCGGTCAGTCTACGGTCGAGGAGGTGCAGGCCACCTACCAGTTCAATGACCTCACGTCCTTCCTGGCCGTCTACTACCCGGCCATGGATGTCCTCCAGGATGAGGATGACTTCCACGATCTGGCCGCCGCCTACTTTGAGCGCGCCCGCGCTAACGGTGTCGTGCGTGCCGAGTGCTTCTTCGACCCCCAGGCCCATACCTCGCGCGGCATCGCGATTGAGACGGTCATCCGCGGTTACTACCGCGCGGTCGTCGAGGCACGCGAGGCGGGCCTGTCCGCCGACCTGATCCTGTGCTTCCTGCGCGATATGAGCGCCGAGTCTGCCTTCGAGACACTGCAGGCGGCCCTGCCCTACAAGGACATGTTCATTGGCGTGGGCCTGGACTCCGACGAGCGCGATAACCCGCCCACCAAGTTCGCTCGAGTCTTCGAGCTTGCTCGCGAGGCCGGCCTGCATGTGACGATGCACTGCGATATTGACCAGATCGGCTCGATCGACAACATCCGCGCGGCCCTCACCGAGCTGGGAGCCGAGCGCCTCGACCACGGCACGAACATCGTCGAAGACCCCGAGCTGGTCGCCTACGCGCGCGACCACGGCATCGGTCTGACCTCGTGCCCGCTGTCCAATTCCTTCGTTACCGAGGAAATGAAGGGCAAGGAAATCATCGAGCTGACTGCCGCCGGCGTGAAGGTCAGCCTCAACTCCGACGATCCTGCCTACTTCGGCGGCTACATTGGCGACAACTACCTGGCGTTCGCCGAGCGCTTCGACCGCAGCCGCGCCGACCTGGAGCGCATCGCCCGCAACTCCATCGAGATCGCGTGGATCTCGGACGAGAAGAAGGCCGAGCTGCTCGCCCGCGTCGATCGCTTCGCGAACGAGAACTGAGCGTCGATGAACGAGGCCGGGGCACTGGGGGCGCACGCGCGCGGACCAGCCCCGGCCTCGTCGTTCGCGGGCGAGCGCTATTCTCAAGCCGTTGCGAGAGTGGACGCCCGCTGTCACAATTGGCCACCCCGTGAACGCGCCGCGCACCGCGCCGACGATGCAGGACAGGACGCTCGCCTGGGCGAAGTCGGCTCGCCCCTGTTCGGAGAGGGGTTCGCGTAGCCGGGAGATGAGGCCGTACATGTCAGTGTCCTTTCGCGGGCGCGCTCATGCGCCGCATATACGGGTGGTCGGCGAGCTCGTCGGGCGTGCCCAGCGCGATGATGCGGCCCGCGTCGAGGATGGCTATCTGGTCGACGCCGGCGATGGATGCTGCGCGGTGCGCGATGACCAGGACTGTCTTTCCCTGCACGAGGCGGGTCAGCGCCGCCTGGATATCGGCTTCGGCCTCCGGATCGGTGAAGGCAGTGGCCTCGTCGAGAACGAGGATGGGGGCGTCGACGAGGAGAGCCCGTGCGATCGCAATTCGTTGCGCCTGGCCACCCGAGGGGTGGGCGTCCTCCCCGATGACGGAGCCGAGGCCTCGGGGCAGGGAACGCAGGTAGTCGTCGATGCGCGCGGCCCCGGCAGCCGCCCACACCGCTTCGTCGCTGGAGCCCGGGACTCCCAGCGCGATGTTGTCGCGCACGGAGATGTCGAGGAGTTGCGGATCCTGGAGGACGAAGGAGACGTGCCGGTAGAGAGCATCGGGGGCGATGTCGCGAGCGTCGACCCCGCCGATACGCACGCTCCCCTGGTCCGGGTCAGCGAAGCGCGCGACCAGCGTCGCGAGCGTTGACTTTCCCGAACCGGAGGAACCCACGAGGGCGGTCACCGAGCCCTCGGGGATGGTCAGACTGACGTCGTCCAGCGCGAGGGTTGCCCCGTAGGAGAAGGACACGCCATCAATCTCGATGTCGGCTCCCCCCGGCACTGAACTCCCCTCGGCAGGCAACGGCGCGACCGAAAGTAGGTCCACGATGCGCAGCGCGGCGGCCCCGGCGATCTGGTAGGCCCAGGTCGTCGTACCCAGCACCTCGATAGCCGCCGGGATGACGAGGGCGATGAGCGCGCAGGTGATCACCTGGACCGGGCTCACGATGCCCGAGGCCGCGAGCGCGGACCCTCCCACCGTCGAGATGAGCAAGATCAGGGAGGGCGATACGGTCGCCTGCCCGAGCGCAGAGCCTTTCAGCAGGGGGCCGCACCAGTCGACGTAGAAGCGAGAGAAGTCCTCGGCGGCCCGGGTGAATCGCTCGTGCGAGCGCCCCACGGTCCCAAATGCCTTGACGACGCTGATGCCGGAGACGAACTCGACCATCGTGGACGAGACCCGCGTCAGGTGTCGATCCATCTCGGCGGTCTTTTCCCCCATGCCTCGCATCATCCACGCGTTGAGGAGTCCGTAGACGGGGAGCGTGGCGATCGACAGGAGTCCGAGTCGCCAGTCGACGACGAAAGCGTAGATGAGCAGGGACAGCGGTGCGCTGACGGCGGCCGCGGATTCGACGGGAGCGTGCGCAATGACCGTGTGCACGTCGTGCGTGTCGTCCTGGATCGCCTTGCGCACGGCCCCCGAGTTCGTGGATGTGAACCAGGCGAGGGGCGCTGCGGCGAGCACACTCACCATGCGGGAGCGCACGATGTGCCCGAAACGCACGTCCGCGAAGTGAGTGACGGTCAGCGCGATGAAGTAGATGCCGTATCGGAGGCCGAACGCACCGGTCAGCCACATGAGCAGCGTCATCACCTCGGCGCGATCAG
>USPB01000029.1 GCA_900556405.1 uncultured Actinomyces sp. | reverse complement strand
GGAAGTCGACGACGCTGACGTCGAGGCCGCGCTCCAGCAGGGCGTGAACAATGTGACGGCCGATGTAGCCGCCGGCTCCGGTAACGAGGACAGTCTTCACCATGTGAGTCAGTCTATCAAGGCCGTGGCGCTGCGCAGCTCCGCCCCGCGTTGTGTGCCGCGACGCACCCATCAGCCCAGGCCTCGTTCACGAGGCCGACTCTCCTATCGTCGGAGGTGAGCGGCAGTGCGGTGGCGCAGCGCGCGAGGCAGGGCGAGGAGTCCTTGGAGGACTCCTCGGGCAACGGGGCCACGGCCGCCCGAGCGCACGGCGCGCGCGATGGAGCGAGCAATGGCGCGCGCAACGACCCCCCAGGGGGCGTGCTGGGCGGCGACGATAATGCGATTGCGGGCGTTGACCCTCAGGAACATGGGCGAGGACGTCCCCGAGGAGGCGGCGTGCTCGTGGTCGACGACGGCTCCGGCGACGAAGCGCACCTCGTATCCGGCCTCGCGCAGCTTGTAGGACAGATCCGTGTCCTCGTAGTACATGAACAGGTCGGTGCGCACGCCCCCGACAGCGCGCCACGCGTTGGCGTCGATCGCGCACGCGCCGCCGCACAGGCCGAAGACCTCGGGCGCGGGCAGCGGGGAATCGGCGGGGGCCAGCCAGGAGCGGTCATACCCGTTGCCCGCATTGTCGACCTCGTTACCGGTGGAGTTAATGAGGACCTGCCCGCCGCCCTGCGCCTCGGTGACGCGCGTCCAGCGGCTGCCGTCGCGGGCGACGAGAAACTCTGCGTCGGAGGGGGTGGAGGGGCGCCAGGTACCCGTCAGGAGAATGAGCGCGGTCGTGGCACCCACGGCCTCGCCCAGGGGGGCCAGGAGCGCGTCGAGGAAACCATCACGAACGGTTGCATCGTTGTTGAGTAGAACGACAGTGTCCTCGCTCAGGCCGGCCGCTCCCGCCATGACGCCGGCACCGAAGCCGTCGTTCGTCCCTGCGTTCACGAGGGACACACGCGCGGGATTGGCGACACCGCGCAGCTCGCCCAGGCCCTCACGTAGGACGGTCAGGGAGTCGTCGTCGGATCCGTTGTCGACGATGACGAGGTGGTCCCCCTCCCCCATCTGCGGGGCGATCGAGTGGGCGGCGCGCAGGGTGAGCGGCGCGTTCTTCCAGTTGACGAGGATAACCCTCGCGCTGCGCGCCCTCATCGCCCACCCGCCAGGGACGCGTAAACGGCGGCGTGCGCGGCGGCGGAGGCTTCCCACGTGTAGTCGCGGGCGCGCTCGATACCGGCGGCGGCGAGGCGGTCATGCTCACTCCCCGAGGCCGCTTCGAGGGCCTCGGCCAGGGCCGAGGCGTCGGTGGCCGGCACGAGGATTCCCGCGTCGTCTCGCGTAATCTCCGCCATGCACGTGTCCGCGCTGGTCACGACGGGGGTGCCGTGCGCCATGGCCTCGAGGACGGGCAGGCCGAAGCCTTCCCAGATCGAAGGGAAGGTGAAGACGCGGGCGCCCGCGTACGCGCACGCCAGGTCGGCGTCGTCGAGCCGCCCGAGGACGTGGACCCGTTCAGGGGGCAGGGGCGCGTCCGTGGGGTCGGACCCCCACCCGGCGGGTCCGACGAGGACGAGGTCGAGGTCGGTGCCGCCCAGCTGCTCGTAGGCTGCCAGGAGGGTGGGCAGATTCTTGCGCGGCTCGCGCGTACCAACCCAGAGGATGTAGGGGCGGGCCAGGCCGTGGCGGGAGCGGAACTCCTCCACCTGCGCCTTCGTGACGGGCGTGTGGCTCAGGCCGTGCGGGATGACGGTGATGCGCGAGGCGTCCAGCCCGGCCTGGATGCAGTCGTCGGCGGTGGCCTGAGAGGGGACGATGATGGCATCCGCGCGCTTCTTCGTGATCTCGAGGGCGCGGTGAAAATACGCCGAACCGTGGGCCGTGAAGTGGTCGGGGTCGCGCAGGAAGGCAACATCGTGGACGGTGACGGCCAGGGGGAGCGAGGTCGGGGGGATCGCCCAGGTGGTCGCGTGCACGACGCGGGCTCCCCCACCCGATCCGACGCCGAGCATCCGGTCCACGCTGGGCATACTCAGGCGGTCCCAGGCGGCGTAGAGCGCGCGCCGAGGCAGCGAGGAGTTAAGGACGGGAATGGTCAGGCCCACCTGGAGCGGGGTTGGCTCACCCGCGCCGTGGCGCGCGGCGACACCGATAGTACGCACGCCCTGGCCTTCCAGGCGGGAGGCTACTTCGACGATGTACCGGCCGGAGCCCCCGGGCACCGGCTGCCACATTTGTTCGACGACCATTCCAACGTTGACGCTCATAGGCCCAGGGTAGTTCACGGGCGCGCGGGGGCGGGAACAAAAGGATGAGTGAGCGCAAAATGGAATACGATAAAGGGACCAGTTGTTGCTCCCGACCCAATGGGGATGATCGTGGCCCACTTCGTTTCTCACTCGCAGCCGATCCGCGTCCTGCTCGACGGGACCGCGATCCCCGCAGACCTGGGCGGCGTTGGCCGCTACGTGGACGACCTGGTTCCCGAGCTGGTCGAACAGGGCGTGGACCTGACGATGGCCGTCCAGGAGCGCGACGCGGAGCACTTCGCGACCCGCCTTCCCTCAGCGCGCATCATCCCGATCTCTGCGCGTTTCGAGTCGCGTCCGGCGCGCATGGCGTGGGAGCAGACGGGCCTGCCCAAGCTGATCCGCAAGGTGCGCCCCGATGTCCTGCACTCCCCCCACTACACCTGCCCGCAGTTCCCGGGCGTCCCCGTCGTCATCACGCTGCACGACGCGACCTTCTTCTCACACCCACAGGCACATTCGCCCCTCAAGCAGCGTTTCTTCACGGCAGCGATCCGCCGCGCGATTCGCCGCGCGGACGCCCTCGTCGTGCCTTCGCTGGCGACGCGCGACGAGACGATCAAGTACGCGGGTGGGGATCCCTCGCAGTTCTACGTCGCCTACCACGGCGTGGATCGCTCGATCTTCCACCCGGTCTCCGACGCTGAGCGCGAGCGCGTCAAGGCCTCGCTGGGCCTGGAGGGCCGCGACTACATTGGCTTCCTGGGCACGCTGGAGCCGCGCAAGAACGTCCCGAACCTGGTGCGCGGCTGGGTCAAGGCCGTCTCCGACCGTCCGAATCCGCCCGCCCTCGTCCTGGCTGGCGGCAAGGGTTGGGACGAGGACATCGACCCGGCCCTGGCCTCGGTCCCCGAGCACTTGACGGTCCTGCGCCCCGGCTACCTGCCCCTGGAGGACCTGCCCGGTTTCCTCTCGGGCTGCGTCATCCTGGCCTACCCGTCGATCGCGGAGGGCTTCGGCCTGCCGGTCCTGGAGGCGATGAGCTGCGGCGCCGCGACACTGACGACTCGCCTGACCTCCCTACCCGAGGTCGGAGGCGACGCCGTCGCCTACTGCGATATCGACCCGGACTCCATCGCCTCGGCCCTCACCGAGCTGCTGGACGACCCGGCTCGCCGCGAGGCCCTGGGGGCTGCGGCGATTCCGCGCGCCGACGAGTTCACGTGGGCTCGCGCTGCTTCGGTTCACATCGAGGCTTTCCGCGCCGCCGCCCGCATCTGAGCGAACTATACAAGGAAGAGACGCCACGCATGTCCGACACCCAAGACTCTCCGGCTACGCCCGCGCACGGGGTGCCGACCCGCCCGCAGTCACGTCTTATCGGCACCGTTATCATCCTCATCGTCGCAGTGATCACCGCGTCACTGGCATGGGTGGTCTCTGCTCCTGTGGGCTCCTCCCCGGACGAAGACTTCCACGTCGGTGCCATGTGGTGTCCTCCCCCGATCGAGGACAGCGGCTGCCAGATCACCATGAAAGACGGGAAGAAGGCCGTCGTTGTCCCCCAAACGCTAGCCAAAGAAAACGTCACCTGCTACGCCTTTGAGCATAATAATTCCGCTCGATGCACGTTTGCGGCCTCAGATGATCTCACCGCACCTACGCTGCGATGGGACGACGGCAACTATCCGTGGGGGTACTACCAGTTCGCTCACCTCTTCGTCCAGCATTCAACAAATCGTGCGGTCTTGTCGCTGCGTATTTTTAACGCGCTGCTTGCGATCACTCTGTTGGGCGCCATTATCGCGCTCGCCGACTCTGGTCTTCGCCGAGCGATCAGCATCGCCCTCGTCGTGGCCTGGTTACCGATGGGTTTCTGCTTTGTTGCGGGGATAAACCCCTCCTCATGGGCATTGACAGGAACGTTCGCTTTTGCGGCAGGGCTGTTCGCAGCGACCCGTACGGTGGGTTCACGCCGCATCGGGCTGATTATCTGCGCAGTCGTGGGCGCGATTCTGGCGTGCACGTCTCGGGGCGACAGCGCTTTCTATATCTTCGTCGTCACAGTCGCACTCGCGTTCGCAGTACGGCCAAATAAGCGGATTATTCCCGAGGCCGTGGTGGCCTGTGTGGCCTCTACTGTGGGCATATTGGTCATGTTACATACGAATGCGTCCTCAAATCTGGCATCGGTCGAACCGAGCGCCACGACTCCCGGCCGCCGCGTGATTCTCATGAAGAATCTGGAAGCAATCCCGAACTACTTGGCCGGTTTCGCCGGCTACCGAATGGGTCCGGGATGGAACGACGTCTCTTACGCGGGCACAGTGACTGGCGCGGCACTGACCATTGTCGGCGTGATCATCTGCTGGGCACTGGTGTCTCTCACATGGCGTCGGGCGCTCTCCGCGCTCGTGGTCCTTGGTGCGATCGTCGGCGTACCTGTCGTCATCGGTGTGCAGGGCCGTTTCTCCAACGTTGAGGTCTATCAGCCCCGCTACATGCTGCCGCTCTTCGCCGTTTTTCTCCTGATGCTCCTGGCGCCTTCTCCCGCCAGTCCCGGCAATCACGGGCACGCTGTGGGCACCATGCCATTTCATCTTCCGTCCGGCCGCTTCGGACGCCTGTGCGCGGGCCTCGTCGCAGCGCTCTGGGCCCTCACTCACGGCCGTGCGCTCTATCTCATTATTGAACGCTACGCGTTCGGACGTACCCCGCACAGCTACCCACTCGACCTATCCACGCGCAACCTGAGCGCGGGGTTCGAATGGTGGTGGCCCACAGCTCCCATCGGCCCGATGGCCGTGTGGGTTATCGGTGCTCTCGCCGGCGTGATCGCGATCGGTGTGGCGCTTCACCTGTGGCAACGTTCCCCGGAGAGGGCGCCCGAGCCTCGTCGGTAACGTTCCCCGGAGAGGGCGCCCGAGCCTCGTCGGTAACGTTCCACACCCAAAGTGTTCACGTTTATACGATCTAGTGCTATGATCGAACATGTAATGCTTCGGCGTTCTTACGAACGAAAGGTGGCGGCATGCCCACAACCAACGTCGGCACGCTCAGCGAGCCCCAATTCAACATCCTGACCACACTGGCCAAGACCGATGCTCCCCTCACCCAGCGGGCACTGTCGGAGGCCACCGGCATGAGCCTCGGGCGCGTCAACACTGCCACCCGCGAGTGCGAGGCCGCCGGCTACATCGACGACCGCGCAATCACCGATGCCGGTCGCGAGGCACTCGAGCCCTACCGCGTCACGGGCGCCGTCATCATGGCCGCAGGCCTGTCCTCCCGCTTCGCCCCCATCAGCTACGAGCGCCCCAAGGGCACGCTCAAGGTGCGCGGCGAGATCCTCGTCGAGCGCCAGATCCGCCAGCTCCATGAAGCCGACATCACGAACATCACGCTCGTCGTTGGCTACAAGAAGGAATACTTCTTCTACCTGGCCGACAAGTACGGTGTCGACATCGTCGTCAACCGCGAATACGCCACCCGCAACAACAACGGTTCCCTCTGGCTCGTGAAGGACCGCCTCGACAACACCTACGTGTGCTCCTCGGACGACTACTTCACCACGAACCCCTTCGAGCCCTACGTCTACAAGTCCTACTACTCGGCGAACTACGTCGAGGGCCCCACCGACGAGTGGTGCATCAAGACGGGTCCGGCCGACCGCATCACGGGAGCAACCGTGGGCGGCGCCGACGCGTGGGTCATGCTCGGCCACGTCTACTTCGACCGTGTCTTCTCCGCGACATTCCGCGAGATCCTCGAGCGCGTCTACGACAAGCCCGAGACGGTGTCGAAGCTGTGGGAGTCCATCTACCTGGACCACATCAAGTCCTTCGACATGGTGATTCGCCGCTACCCGGACGGCGTCATCCACGAGTTCGATTCGGTCGATGAGCTGCGCACCTTCGACCCCCTCTTCATGGAGAACGTCGACTCCGAGGTCTTCGATCACATCGTGGCCACCCTGGGCTGCCAGAAGTCGGACATCCGCGACTTCTACCCGCTCAAGCAGGGCATCACGAACCTGTCGTGCCACTTCACGGTGGGCGACGACGAGTACGTCTACCGCCACCCGGGCATCGGCACGGAAAAGATCGTGGATCGCAGCGCGGAGTTCGCCGGCCTGCGCCTGGCCGCCGAGCTCGGCATCGACGACACCTTCCTCACGGGCGACCCCGCGGCCGGCTGGAAGATCTCGCGCTTCGTGCGCGACGTTCGCAACCTGGACGTCACCCGCCCCGAGGAACTCAAGGCGGCCATGGAGATGGACCGCGCGCTGCATACCTCCGGTCGCGTGCTGGACCGCTCCTTCGACTTCGTCACCGAGGGCCTGCGCTACGAGGACCTCCTCAAGGCCTTCGGCCCAATCGACGTGCCCGGATACTTCGAACTGCGCGACAAGGTCCTGCGCCTGAAGGCCTTCGCGAACGCGGACGGCTTCGACAAAGTCCCCTCGCACAACGACTTCTTCCCGCCGAACTTCCTGGTGGACAAGGACGGAAAGATCAGCCTCATCGACTGGGAGTACGCGGGCATGTCGGATGTGGCCGCCGACTTCGGCACGATGACCGTGTGTACGGCGGAGATGACCCGCGAGCGCGCGGCCGCGGCCCTGGAGTACTACCTGGGTCACACCCCCAGCGAGGCCGAGGCGCGCCACTTCTTCGCCTACGAGGTGTTCGCCGGCTGGTGCTGGTACCTGTGGGCGCTGGTCAAGGAGGCCGAAGGCGACGACGTCGGCGAGTGGCTGTACACCTATTACTCGCACGCGACACGCACGCTCGATTCCCTGCTCGCTTCGTATGAGGTCGCCTCGGCGTCGGGCGCACAGGCTGTCAAGGAAGGTGAACTGGCGTGAAAACTCAGCACGGAGGCAAGCGTTACGGCATCTTCTCGGGCGTCCTGTGGGGCCTCGACACGGTCGTACTGGCGATCGCACTGGCCATGATCCCGTTTGCCGATTTCGGCCAGTCGGCGCTCGCCGGCGCGGTCCTGCACGACGTTGCGTGCGCCGTGATCCTGCTCGTGTACATGGCGATTCGAGGCCGCCTGAAGGACACCTGGGCGGCGCTGCGCACGCGCCCGGGCAAGTCGGTGATTGCGGCGGCTCTGCTGGGTGGCCCGATCGGCATGAGCGGTTACCTGATCGCTATCGACAACATCGGCCCGGGCCTCACCGCGATCATCTCGACGTTCTACCCGGCGCTCGGCACCCTCCTGGCGTTCATCCTGTTGAAGGAGAGGATGGCTCCGCGCCAGATCGCCGCACTGTTGGTCGCCCTCGCGGCTATCGTCGCGACGGGCTGGTCGGCGACGTCGGAACCGATCGAGGGCGGCAACGCGGTCCTCGGCGTCCTCGGCGCGCTGGCGTGCGTGATCGGCTGGGGTTCCGAGGCCGTGATCCTCACGTGGGGCATGCGCGACGAGGCCGTGGATAACGAGGTGGCCCTCCAGATCCGCGAGACGACCTCGGCGGCCGTCTACCTGTTCGTTGTCGCCCCGATTGCGGGCGTCTTCGGCTTCACGCTGCACTCACTGGCCCACCTGTCGGCGGGCGTGGTGGCGCTGGCGGGACTGGCGGGAACGGCCTCGTACCTGTTCTACTACAAGGCCCTGTCGGCGATCGGCGCGTCGCGAGGCATGGCCCTGAACATTTCCTACTCGGCGTGGGCGATCATCTTCGCCCTGGTACTCCAGGGAACGATTCCGACACCCACGCAGGTCATCTGCTGCATCGTGATCCTCGTGGGCACGGTCCTGGCGGCCACCTCCAACTGGGGTGACCTGCTTCCCAAGCGCGCGGGTACCATCACGGACGACAAGGCGTGAGACAATGGCGGGTGGGTGCACGTGCACCCACCCGCTTTCCGCATTCGGAGGACTTATGACGACGCCCCCCAGCGACCTACGCAAGGTCCACATGCTGTTGACCTACATCCTGTCAGAGTTCGACCGGGTGTGCGGCCAGATCGGCGTGGACTACGCCCTGTACGGCGGCAGCGCCATCGGAGCAGTGCGCCACGGCGGTTTTATCCCGTGGGATGACGACATTGATGTCTTCATGCTCCGCCCGGACTACGAACGATTCCTGCGCGAGGCTCCCGCACATCTGTCTGAAGGGTTCCGCATCGATAACCAGACGAGCGTTCCCAGATACCACCTGCTGTTTTCCAAGCTGGGCTTGACAGGAACGGTTTTCCGCTCGCAGGGCGAGGTGAACCCGGACTACACGCCGCCGATCTTCCTCGACATTTTTCCGCTCGACACGGTGCCCGCGGACGCCAAGCGTTTCCGCTCCATGTGCCGCAAAACCTGGTGGTGGGGCCGCCTGCTCTTCCTCTCGGGCATTCCGACCCCCGGTTTGCCCGGCATGGTGGCATGGAAGCGCTCACTCATTCACGCGGTGACACGGACCGCCAACCTCGCACTACGCACCGCGCAGATGTC
Source organism: uncultured Actinomyces sp. (assembly GCA_900556405.1). GTDB lineage: Bacteria > Actinomycetota > Actinomycetes > Actinomycetales > Actinomycetaceae > Pauljensenia. The sequence continues at coordinate 4,716 of USPB01000029.1, read as the reverse complement.
GCCGCGCGGACTCTATGCACGGTGGGAGAAGGCGGCGCGCAGCGCCGAAGGCGAAGCAACGGGCACCTATGCCGATTTCACGATGCGTGACCCGTGGAACTGGATCGTACACCGCAATGAGTTCCTCCCCACGCGCCGCGTCCCCTTTGAGGCAATTGAGGCCTCAATCCCCCACGATGTCGACGCCCTGCTCACTCGCGGTTACGGCGACTACATGCGCATCCCGGATCCGGAGGATCGGCGCACGCACCTACCGGAAACGCTAGAGTTTGGTCGTTTCGACCCCGATCAGGGCGGGGTGCCGAATCTTCTGGCTTCCCGCGATGAGGAGGATCCTCGCTCGGAGCCTACGACCGGTCAGGAGCAGTAAATGCGTATCGCTTTCATCGTCAACAGCTACCCGCCGCGTCTGGGTGGCTTAGAGTCGCACATCTACCACCTGTCGGTGTCCCTGGCACAGCTGGGCCATGACGTGTACGTCTTGACTATCTCTGATAAGCCGGGGCATCGACAGGAAGAGGGCGTCGATATTCGTACCGACCGACGTCACTTCCCGGTCGCGGACATCATCAGCTTCCCGGCCCTGGGCGCGACCCGCGCGATCGCGCGCTTCCTCCGCGAGCACCACATCGACGTCGTCAGCGTGCACACTCGTTTTTTCCCCATGAGTTTCGTGGGGGTGCGTGCCGCACACCTAGCGGGCATCCCGGTCATTCACACGGAGCACGGTTCCGGTTTTGTCGCTTCTTCCTCGCCGATCATCGCTCCCGCATCGCGCGCAGTCGATGTGACGATGGGCCGTTACGTGCTGCGTCACGCGGATCGCGTGCTGGGCGTGTCTGAGCAGGCCGCAGCCTTCGCGTCGCGGCTGGGCGGCGTTCATGCGGACGTGTTTTATAACGCGATTACTCCCCCACAACCGCACGCGGAACCGATCGAGGACCGGTACCGTCACCTCGTATTCGTGGGCCGAATGGTGCCCGGAAAGGGATGGGACACGTTCATCGAGGCCGTGGCACAGCTGCGCGCACAGGGGCAGGAGGTGACGGGTGAGCTGTTGGGCGCTGGCGCTGATCTCGATGCCGCTCGTGAGATGATCGCCACCAAGGGGCTCGACGGTATCGTTTCTGCACCCGGTCGCGTGAGCGCAGACGAGGTCCGTGCCCGTTTGGCGGGAGCAACCCTCGTCAATCCAACGGTCCTGTCCGAGGGGTTCCAGACGACCCTGCTGGAGGCACTGGCAGAACGAGGGCGCGTCGTCACATTCACGGTGCCCGGCGCGCAGGTCCTCGCAGACCAGGGTAACCCCGTGGTCATCACCGCCGAACGCACGCTTGAGTCTCTTGTGTCAACCCTGCGCGACTTCTTGAACAATCCGCCCGCCCTGGGGGATCCCAGCCTCATCGACGCGTGGACGTGGCCGGTACGAGCCCGCGAGTATGCGAGCATCGCCGAGTCACTACTGGATGGCCGCGCGCCACACTCCCCCGACCACCTCTGACGTCCACCCCTGTTTCCCGAGGAGCAGTCATGCCATTTATTAGCGTCATCATCCCCGTCTACAACGCGCAGGAGTTCCTGCCCCACGCCCTGGAGTCCATCGAGACGCAGGATTTTGCGGACTGGGAAGTGATTCTCGTTGACGACGGGTCGACGGATGGCTCACCTGCCCTGTGCGATTCCTACGCCCAGCGCGACCCGCGTTTCCGCGTCATTCATCAGGAAAACGCAGGAACGAGCGCAGCCCGCAACACAGCCCTGAAGGCTGCGCAAGGCGAATACATCACGTTCATGGACAATGACGACTGGTGGCGCATCCCCGAGGCGCTCACGCTCGTCCACGAGGCACTGACGAGGCGCCCCGTCGACCTCCTGTGGCACATGAGTGCGCGCGCCAACCCGGAGGGCACCGAGATTACGGAGGCAGAACCCACATCGATCGCCTCCACGATTGATTCGCTGAGCACGGACGAGGCAATCCGAACAATCATCGACAACGAGCTGACGACGAGCGCCGTGTGGACGAAGGTGATCCGCCGCGACTTCTTGACCGAACACGGCATCGTATTCCCCTCAGGCATGCGCAACGAAGACACGGATGTAAGCGCTCAAATTATCGCTCACATCGATTCCGTGGCCTGGCTCGACCAGCGTTTCTACGTGTACAGGATGGGCCATCCCTACGCTCAGACCTCGCATTCACTGGCCGTCTCGACGGTCGACGACCTGGAGCACGTACTGCGCTCGAATCTGTCCGCCGCTCGTTCGCTATCCGAGGGACGCCGCGGCGCACTCATGGCATTCCTGGCACGTCCGATGATGGTGTGGGTGGGCCAGGCCTCGGCCCTGGGACTGCTCGACGAGAAGAAGCACGGGCAGCAGGCGCGCCGCCGCAAGGCGTTCGTCAGCCAGTTCTTCCTTCCCCTCGTCTCGCAGTCGCGCACTCGCGAAGCTCGTATCGCCCAGTGGGCGTGCCGTCTGCTGGGAGTGCGCGCCTGCGCACAGCTGCTCGGTGTTCAATTCCGACGCATGCATCCCGAGCTGGTCGCCCACTCCACGACCAAGTAGCGGCCCGCTCAGCGGGCTCGCTTCCTCGCGTCATTCACCGAAGGGAGTGTCCGCCACCCACTCGACAGATCGCATGTGGGCGGGCGGGCGCTGGTCCTCGGGCGGGACCTCGCGCCAGTTGCCGTAGTAGTCCTGGAGCAGCTTTTCGGCCTGTGCGGGAATCGCGAACTCGCGTCCCTCGAAGCTGGCAGTGCGCGTCGGGAAAAGCTCCTCAGGCCGGATAGTATTGCGACTCATAATGTCATCGAGGAGCAGGACGTAGCGTTCATTGTCCGGATTCTCAACCGACGAACGGTGGCACGCGCGGGCAAGCTCATCCTGTCGACGAGAGATGGCGTACAGGTCTGCGAAGCGGGTCACCGGATAGAGCATGTACTTGATGATGCGGCGTGCCGTGGAGGTTGCGTAGCGCGGGTTTGACGCCGCGATGTACTTCCACCACACAAGCCGGTGCCCCCTGCGTGCGGCACGGTGCACGGCAGGGTCAGTAATGTCGACGCGCTCAAGTGGGAAAATATCCACCCACAGCCCGAGGTTTCCGGCAGATTCGTCGAGGAAAGACTCAACCGCCCGGGTTCGGGTATCAACGAGCTTGCAGTAAGAGTTAATCGAGGTGCGATCACGATAACTGACGAGGCTGTAGTGCTCCCCGAGAGCCCCCTGCTGCCACAGCTCGTAGAGCTTCTCGTAGTCATCGCGGGGCATGTAGACATCAATGTCGTCATCCCAGGGAATGAACCCGCTGTGGCGCATCGCCCCAATGAGAGTGCCGTACGCGAGCGCATAGGAGAGCTGGTGCTCGCGGCACACGCGGTCCAGTTCTGTGAGAATGTCCAGTTCAACCGCCTTCACCTGGCGCGCCTCAAGCTGGGTCATGGAGCCTCTTTCATCGTTCATTCGATGGCTTACGAACTGCCCTCTAGAGTAGTACAAGCTGCGGGTGAGAGGACAGGAGTACGGGCCCGCGCAATAGCCGGTCGCGGGAGCATGATCGCGCACCCCGCCAGACATCCGTGCGGCGCGAGGCCTGCCCGCCAGATCTCCGCGCGGCGCGAGGCCTGCCCGCCCGCTCACCGTCCACGCCGCGAGCTTCGCTCGCCGCGTCGCCTCGAAGCCCGGCCAGGCCCTGCAGGCCTCGCACCACCCTCCGATCGGGCGACCATGACCACTGGCACCGCAACCTCCATCCCAACGAGCTTCACTCGAAGTACCCCGCCAGACCTCCGTGCGGCGCGAGGCCTGCCCGCCCGCTCGCCGTCCACGCCGCGAGCTTCGCTCGGCGCGTCGCCTCGAAGCCCGGCCAGGCCCTGCAGGCCTCGCGCCACCCTCCGATCGGGCCGCCGCCCACCGGCACCGCAGCCACATCTCCCGCAGACCACGCACCACCCTCCGATCAGGCGACCATGACCACCGGCACCGCAGCCACAACCCCGCACACCTCGCTTCCCTTCTTCCTCTGGCTCCCCCGCCGACTCCTGCAACACTCGACAACCGCGGGCAACACGGCTGATGAGATCGGCGAGCATTCAGGTTCTCAGCGGGACAAAACTCTCCCCGCTCAACTCATCAGCCGAAGCAACGGGACAAAATTCTCCCTGCGCGTCATAAAACGCTCATTTTGGCCTGTTTTACGCATGCAGGGAGAGTTTTATCCCGGATATGACATCCGTGGCCCCCAGCAGGGAGAGTTTTGTCCCGGAATCCTGGTCGCGCTTGGGCTACAGCCAGGATCCGCGATGATCATCCATGTGTTCCTCGCGCGACAGCGCCCATGACGCGCATATGCGGATAGGTTATCGCTACGCGGATAGGTTATTCCCACGCGGATAGGTTAATAAGCTATCCGCATGCGCATAACCTATCCGTAACGTCACAACCTATCCACATGTCGCACGTTCATCACTGATCCACGCCGCCCCCACCAGCGCCGTAGCTCGCGGGCGCACGGAGCGCCAACGCTCACACCCTCCTCAACACAACCAACCGGCAGCGAGTCCGGCGACGTGCGCTCCGATGTTGCGGTGTCATCATCGACTCTCCTTTCCGTTCAACAGACGGGTGTGCCCGGTGGGACGACCTCCCCACCGGGCACTCGGACGTGAACTATTCGTTCTCAGGAGTAGTCCTTCTGGAACTTCAGTTCCAGTT
>USPB01000028.1 GCA_900556405.1 uncultured Actinomyces sp. | reverse complement strand
TGTACTCCGGCAAGGATGAGGGCTTCGTCGTCACCTTCGATGTCACCGACGACTCGCCGCTGGCAGCTGTCGATTTGCACGACCCGGCCGACGGCCTGTGGTTCTACCGCCACGTCTTCACTGAGGACGAGGGCAGCGTTGGTGCCGATGGCCGGTACACGTACCACGTCGAGATCCCGCTCAGCGTCATCAAGCAGGCGTGGACCGATCAGGGCGGCACCGGCGACGTCATCGCCAACCCCTACGTCCTCGCGTGGGACTACGGCCTCAACCCCTCCGAGGTCTTCCCGATCAACCTGCCCAGCGGCAACCCGGGAACTCCCAGCCCGTGCGTGAACCCCGAGGGCGGTCACTGGGTGAAGGATAGCGTCGGCTGGTGGTACGCCTGCGCCGATGGGGCCAGCTACCTCAAGGGCGGCTGGTTCACCATCAACGGCCACGACTACCAGTTCGGGCCGTCGGGCTACATGGCGACCGGCTTCCTCAAGCGCACGAACGGCGAGTGGGTCTACGCCGACTCCGATGGCGCCCTCGTGAGCGGTTGGGTGAAGGACGGCGGCCAGTGGTACTACCTCGACCCCGCCTCTCACGTCATGGCGACCGGATGGGTGGCCGACCGCGGCTCCTGGTACTACCTGACGGGCTCGGGCGCGATGGCCATCGGATGGGTGAATGACGGCGGTACCTGGTACTTCCTGAACGCCTCCGGAAAGATGGCGACCGGCTGGATCAAGGATCGGGGCACCTGGTACTACCTGGCGCCCTCCGGTGCGATGCTGACGGGCACGCATGTGATCAACGGGCGCACCTACATGTTTGACGATTCGGGCGCCTGGGTGCGATAAGCGCCGAGCTTCCTGAATCTGTCAATATTCCCTTCCGGGCCCGAGAACGTTGTTGTGTAAGCGTTCTCGGGCCCGGAATCCGTTACTGGGTAAAATAATCGTCAGGTGTTTCTACAGGTGAAACAAAGCTTGTCACAAGACTTATCTGCGGTATGTTGATTATGGCGGCCAATAGGCGCGGTCCCCTCCTCGTTCTTACACGACCGCCTGTCAACACATTGGAGTAGGTAGATGACAACGAAGAAACCAGCGACGCTCCTCGCGCTGGCCGGCACCGCGGCACTCGTGGTTGCTGGCCCCGCGACCCTCGCATCCCCGCCCACCGGCGCGGACGCCCAACCCGACGCGGGCGCCACGGCCTCGTCCCTGCCCGTCGGTAACGTCGATACCGCGCTCACCTCGAAGAGCGGGCAGACCACCCAGACCGAGCAGGCCCAGGCGACCGACGAGGTGGACCCCGCCTCCGTCGTGAGCATCGTCGTCCAGCTCGACGACAACGCGGACCGCGCGGCCGCTCTCGCCTCCATCAACGAGGCCGTGGCCGGCGCATTCCCTGGCGCCTCCGCCCAGGTGGAGCGCGAGTACGACAATGCTCTCCAGGGCTTCGCGCTCAACGCCCCCGCCGGCTCCCTCGACGCGATCCGCGCGGTGAGCGGCGTCAAGGCCGCGTTCCTCGACCGCGAGACCCACGTTGAAGGCGCCGATGACCAGGTCGCTGGCGAGGGCGCGACGAACTCCGCCCGCACCGCCGCCCAGAACCCCGCCAACCTCAGCCCCCAGCTGATGATGCACGCCGACCAGATCACCCAGAAGGGTGAAGGCAAGGTCGTCGCCGTCATCGACACCGGCGTGGACATGACGCACCCGGCGTTCGCGGGCGCCCTGCACGGAACCCCCGCGCTCTCAGCGGACAAGGTCGCATCCCTGACCCCCCAGCTGGGTGACGGAAAGACCGGCACCTACGTGTCGGAAAAGTTCCCCTTCGCCTACGACTACGCGGATAACGACCCCGACGCCTCGCCGACCGGCGATGCCGGATCGCACGGCACGCACGTCGCCGGCATCACCGCGGGCAACGCGGGCGAAATCGTCGGCATTGCGCCCGACGCGCAGATCATCGTCGCCAAGGTCGCCCGTAGCAGCAACGGCGGCATCCCGGACTCGGCGCTGCTCGCCGCACTCGACGACATGGTGATCCTGCACCCCGACGTCGTGAACCTGTCCCTCGGACAGACCGGCGGCATGGACAACGAAGCCGACTCCATGTACGCCACCGTATTCAAGAACCTGCAGGCCGCGGGCGTCACCGTGAACGCGGCCGCGGGCAACGAGTACACCGCCGGATACGGCAACCTGTCCGGCAAGAACCTGCCCTACGCCTCGGACCCCGACTCCTCGGTCCTGTGCGAGCCGGCGTCCTACTCCTCCGTCGTGTCCGTGGCCTCGGTTGATAACTCGCTGGCGCACAGCGCCTTCAGTGTCGGCGACCGCGACGTCCCCTACCAGCGCGCAGGTGGCGCCGACGGTCAGAAGATGCCCGACCTGTCCGACCTGACCGGCGGCCCCTTCGAGTACGTCGACGGCGGCATCGGTTCGCCCGAGGACGGTGCTGCGCTCAAGGCCAAGTACCCCGAGGGCCTCGCCGGCAAGATCGTGCTGGTCAAGCGCGGCTCCCTCACCTTCCAGGATAAGTTCAACAACATCGCAGGCTCCAAGCCCGCCGGTTTCATCGTCTACAACAACGTGCCCGGTGACTCCCTCGTCGTCATGAGCCTGGCGACCGACGGCGTGCCCGCCGCGTTCATCTCGCAGGCGGACGGCGAGGCCATGCTGGCCGCCGCCGACCACCACTTGACCGTCGCCCCCGGCAAGGTCGTCCCCCCCAGCACGAAGTACTCCATGTCGAGCTTCTCCTCCTGGGGCGTCACCCCCGACCTGCGCCTCAAGCCCGAGGTCAGCGCCCCCGGCGGCAACATCTACTCGTCCGTGCCCGGCGGCAACTACGAGTTCATGTCCGGCACGTCCATGGCCACCCCGCAGATGGCGGGCGTCAGTGCTGTCGTCCTGGAGCGCGTCCAGAACGATCCGCTGTTCGCGTCCATGAGCGCGAGCCAAAAGGTTGACGTCGTCCAGAACCTCATCATGGGCACGGCGGCCCCCATCGTCGACCCGCTCGATGACTCCGGCGCCCCGTACTCCCCGCGCAAGCAGGGCTCGGGTCTGACGAACGTCCTGGCTGCCACGACCTCGTCCGTGTACCCGACCGTGGTGGGCGCCCCCGAGCAGTCCCGACCCAAGGCCGACCTGGGCGACGGCACCAAGGGATGGCACTTTGACGTCACGCTGCATAACCTCTCCGGCGCCGAGGCCACCTACGCCCTGAACACGCAGGCGCTCTCCGAGATCGTTGACGGCGGGTTCTTCTCCGGACACACCTCCGACTGGCGCGGTAAGGGCGTTGACATCGCCTACTCCGGCGGGGCCGTGAGCGGCACCGGCGAGGACGCGACCATCACCGTCCCCGCGAACGGTGAGGCGACCGTGGGTGTGGACGTCACGCCTCGCGCCGCGTTCGATTCCTACGTCGCACAGAACACGCCCAACGGCACCTTCCTCGACGGTTTCGTGCGCTTCACCTCGAAGACCGATGGACAGCCTGACCTGACCGTGCCCTACCTGGGCTTCTACGGCGACTGGGGCAAGGCTCCCATCTTCGACGCCCTCGCCTCCGAGGGTGGCGCTCACACGCTCGCCTCCTGGGTCTACAACGGCACCACGGGCCAGCAGCTGGGATACAACCCCCTGGTCAAGGACGGTGATCGTGTCGGGCTGCCCAACGCGAGCCAGAACATCATCTCCCGTTCGGACGCCTCGGGCGCTCCCACGGTTCTCCAGCCCCGCACGGGCACGCTGCGCAGCGTCCACACGGTCAACGCCGCGTACACGAACGCCGCCGGGGAGACGGTCGCGTCCTTCACGCGATTCATGAACTGGAAGTCCGCGGTGGATTCCTCCACCGGCCAGATGACGTGGCTCGAGCAGGGACACGATCCGATGTCCCTGGATGCGCGCGCCGACGCATACAAGAACCTGCCTGATGGCGAGTACAAGCTGACGCTCTCCGCGCACAACGACGGCCCCTCGCAGGCCGAGCAGTCGATCTCCTACGAGTTCCGCATCGACACGGTCGCACCCGTCGTCTCCAACCTGGAGTACAAGGGTGAAGGCGCCGACACCGTCCTGTCCTTCGACGTGACGGATGCGTCGCCGCTGGCCGCGATCGACCTGCACGACCCGGCCGATGGCCTGTGGTTCTACCGCCACATCTTCACCGACAACGAGGCAACCATCGCGGCTGACGGCTCGCGCGCCTACCACGTCGAGATCCCCTTCAAGGACATCAACTCCGCGTGGACCGACCAGGGCGGCTCCGGCAACGTCATCGCCCACCCGTACCTGCTGGCATGGGACTACGGCCTCAACCACTCCGAGGCCGCGACCCTCAACCTGCCCAGCGACAACACGGGCACGACCGACGCCTGCACGAGCACCGACGGCGGCCACTGGGTGAAGGACGGCTCCGGCTGGTGGTACGCCTGCGCTGATGGCGCGAGCTACCTGAAGAACGGCTGGTTCACGATCAACGGTTCGGACTACCTGTTCGGCCCCTCCGGTTACATGGCGACCGGCTTCCTCAAGCGCGCCGACGGCCAGTGGGTCTACGCGAACGAGTCCGGCGCCCTCGTGGGCGGCTGGGTGAATGATGCCGGCTCCTGGTACTACCTCGACCCCGCCACGAAGGTTATGGCAACCGGTTGGGTCGCCGACGGCGGCTCCTGGTACTACCTCACCGGCAACGGTGCGATGGCCATCGGATGGGTGAACGACGGCGGTACCTGGTACTTCCTGAACGCCTCCGGAAAGATGGCGACCGGTTGGGTCAACGTGGGTGGCTCCTGGTACTACCTGGCACCCTCCGGTGCCATGCTCACCGGCACGCAGGTCATCAACGGACGCACCTACGTGTTCGACGCGAACGGAGTCTGGGTGCACTGATGTGCGTGCTGCTCTGATTCGCTGATTCGCTGATTCTCGATTCACGAGGCCGGGGCCCGGGAACGTTCGCAGTGAGCGTTCCCGGGCCCCGTCGCATGCGTGCCCACGGGTGTTCGCATGCATGTACTAACGCCGCAACGTCGATGGTCGCTGCGGTATGTTGGAGGCGTCAGCGCGACAGCGCACGCCCGCAGCAAGGAGCAGATAACCATGAAGAAACCAGCCGTTTTCCTGGCCGGAGTGGGCACGTGCGCGCTCGCGGTCGCCAGCTGTTCCACCGCGACGTCGCCGACACCCGCGCCGCAGTCCGGCGCTCCCGCGGACTCCGCCCAGTCCGCTCCGGGGGCCACGGCCTCGTCGACGGTGGATCCCGATACCGCGCTGACCTCAAAGAACGGGCAAAGCGGCCCGAGCGCGCAATCCGGCAGCCAGGACGCCGACACCACCGTCGTCGTGATCGTCCAGCTCGCGGAAGGCGCTGACGGGGAGGCGACCCTCGCGTCGATCAACGAGGCCGTGGCCGCGGCCTTCCCGGGCGCGTCCGTGTCTGTGGAGCGTGAGTATCGCAATGCGCTGCGCGGCTACGCCCTGCGCGTGCCCGCCGGTTCTCTGGAGACGATCCGCGCGGTCAGTGGCGTCCAGGCGGCATACCCGGACGGCAACAACAGCCTCCAGTAAAGCAACATCCGGCTGCCTCGTGCCGGAGCGAGGCGGGTGGGGTGCGCTCTCTTGCGCATAGATGGGATCTAGGACTTGGGGTGAGAGTATTTCTAATTACTTCAAATTAAGATAATATTAGAAGTAATTTGAAATAAGCGTGAACGGAGCAGTCATGAAGAAGCCGACCCCTCCGCCCTGTCGCCTGGCTGAACTCTATGACAGTGTTCTCAATAGCCTCAGGGATATGGATGAGGATCATCGTTCGTCTGTTATTCGCGCGCTAGCTGGCGGACTTGATGATCCGGAGTATCGGCCGTGGGAGTATTACTTCCGGGCCGAGCCGGTGCCCGAGGGGCTCACCCGCGAGGCCTGGTGGTGCGCGGTTCGCAGTGCTCGAGCGACCACTGCTAGACCGACGCCCTTCACGATGAAGGACGCAACACCCTTGACCTTTAATCTGCCCGATGTGCTGTTGAGCCTGAATGAGGATATTACCGCTCAGGCGCGAGGTCAGGTCGAGCTCCCCGGGGAGGTAGCAACGGAGGCTGCGCGAGACAGGTACCTCATCAACTCCCTGTACGAGGAGGCGATCACATCCTCCCAGATGGAGGGAGCCTCCACGTCGAGGCGCGATGCGAAAAAGATGCTCCGGGAGGGGAGGCGCCCGCAGACGCGGTCGGAGCGGATGATCCGAAACAATTTTCTCGCCCTCGAATTTGTGCGGGGGCGTCTCACGGATAAGCTCACTCCAGAGTTTATCTGTGAGGTTCATCGGATCGTGACTGAGGGGACGCTCGATGATCCGGGCGATGCTGGCCGCCTCCAGCGGGAGGGGGAGGGCAGGGTTCGCATCTACGGGACGGAAAGCGAGGAGCAGCCGCTCCATGTTCCGCCGTCCGCATCGGAGCTGCCCGAGCGCCTGGAGCGTCTGTGTTCCTTCGTGAATGGTGAAGGTGAGTATGCGACGCAATATGTGCCGCCCCTCGTCAGGGCGCTCATTGTTCACTTCATGATGGGATACGACCACTACTTCGTTGATGGTAACGGTCGCACGGCCCGCGTCATTGCGCAGTGGGTGATGCTGCGTGAGGGCTTCTTTCTGATGGACTTCGTTCCGGTGTCCCGACTGCTGCATAGAGCGCCCGCACAGTACGCTCGCTCATTCCTTGAGGTTGAGCAGGATGAGGGCGACCTTACCTACTTCCTGATCTGGCATGCGCGGATAATTCTGCGTGGAATCCGCGAGCTGCACGATTATCTGGCAAAGAAATCCAAGGAGCTGGATCAGGTGAAGCATCGCCTGCGCGCCACGACACTCACGAACCGTCAGATCGGCGTCATCGAAGAAGCCTTGCGTGATCCCATGATGACAGTGACAGCAGCGGCGCATGCCAACAAATACAGGGTCACTCCTCAGACTGCGCACGCCGACCTGCGTGGACTCGAGGATGAGGGCTATGTGAGACGGGTTCGGCGCGGCCGGAGCTTCGAGTGGTATCCGGTGTCAGATCTTCAGCGTCGGGTTGATTGTGCCCTTGAAGGGGACGGTGACTGACAAGAGGGGAGGGGTCCGAGGGTTGCCGCAATGCGGTGGCAGTCGTCAGGGTGCGACTGTGGATATGTTCGTCGAGAAGGCATTGCTTCTATTTGCTTCAAATTAAGTCTTAATTTGAAGCAAATGGATAGTGTTACTGATCCGCGCTCGCCTGTCCGCGCCCTAGATCAGGTCTCTCTTCTCCATGTACTTCATGGCCAGCCAGCCAAACGGGATGCGGCCGTAGAAGGTGACGAGACGGTAGAGCAGGGCCGTCGCGATGGCGACCGACGAAGAGATGCCCGCGACTGTCAGGCCCGAGGTCAGCGCCGTTTCGACGGTACCGATACCGCCCGGCGATGGGATGAAGGAGCCGGCCGCGTTCGCCGTCAGGTAGGTGAGCGACACCGTGGAGAAGTTCAGCGAACCGCCCATGGCGAGTAGCGCCGTCCAGAACGAGCCCACGTAGCCGATGTTCATCAGCAGGTTGCCGCCCAGGACCGCGGCGAGGCGACGAGGCTGACCGATGATCCACAGGAGGCGCGGATAGACCTGCTGCCAGGTCGGCTGAATCTTCGACCAGATCCAGCGGCGCACCTTCGGTACGGCGACGATGACGCCGACCGCGACCATGACGAGCGCGACGACACCAAGGATCGTGCCGTAGGGGACCGACACGGACAGCGACGATCCTGCGATCACCATGACGAGTAGCAGGAGGATGATCGTGACGAGAGCCTGAGAGATCTGCATGAGCGTCACCGTCGTCACCGCCATGGCGGTGGGAACGCGGCGCTTGCGCAGGTAGCGCAGGTTGAGGGCAGCGGGGCCCACGCCGGCGGGCGCCACAATCGTGATGATCGAGGCCGCGACCTGGGCGACGAGCGTCTCGCGCAGGCTCAGCTTCTCGGGCGACAGAGCAACAAGCGGGACCGCGGAACCGACCCAGATGAGGCAGGCGAGCAAGGCGGAAGCGAGCATCCACCACAGGTTCGCGCTCTTGACCGTGGTCACGATGTCGCTGAAGTTCAGCGAGCTGACGACGATGAAGACGGCGATGAACGCCACCGCGATCGTGAAGATCGTGCGTGGGCGGAATCGCTGCAGGTCAGCGGTGTGCGCGGTCTCGGCCTCGGAGTCTCCCACGAGGGCGGCGCGCAGTTCGCCCAGCAGGTCGGAACGGCGTAGGCGCTGATTGATCTCGGCGGGCAGCACGGGCTTCTGGATGACGGGGGCGCACGCGATCAGCGTATCCTCACCGACGCAGCGTCGACCGGCCTCGAGCGCGCGCTCAGGTCCCACGGCAAGTGCGGTGAGGACCAGCATCTGCGCGATGTCGATGGACTGGTTCAGTTCGGTGGTCGCGACCTCGCCGGAATCCCAGTCGAGCAACCACACGTCCGAGGAAGAGTCGACGACCACGGCCTCGGGGGTGAGAGCACGGTGCGAGATGCCGCGCGAGTGCGCGAAGTGCAGCTGCTCCCATGCGCGCTCCAGGATCTCATCCGACGCGTTCTCGCCGAGCTCCGTGAGCGGAGTCGTGGGGGGCAGAGCGGACATGACCAGGATGATCGAGTCGGAGGCTGAGGCGATGCCGATCGGTTCCTGTGTGAACACGCCTGCGCGCAGCGCCTGCAGCGTCGTGAAGGAGGAGCGCTCGGCCTGAGCCTTGAGCGAGGGCGACACCCAGCGGCTGATGCCGCGCAGGCGCAGGTTGTTCCACATCTCGAGGAGCGTGCCGGTCAGTTCCTGGCCGGGGTCCATGGCGATGATCTCGTAGGCGAGGCCCGTGTCGCTCCATGCCTGGTAGTGGCGGTGATGGTCTTGGATCGGGCGGCGCGTCACCGTGACGCCCATGTCGCCGAGGTCGGCGGGCATCTGGGTGAGGCGGCCGCGCGAGTTCTCAGCGACGGCCCACGTAGCCAGGGGCTCCTCGGTCGTGTCGAGGTCGGTGCGTACGATCCGCGAGGGCGTAATCCCGATGTTGAGGAGTGCCTCGACGAGTTTGGCTCCCTTTGCCCGCTGGTCGTCATAGCCCATGATCCACCGCGAACCCGAGCCGAAAGCGCGGCCCAGGAAGACGGAGATGAAGGCGACGGGCAGGGTCATGGACGAGCGCAGCACGCCGAGGATGAGAATGATCCACAGGCCCGTCCATCCCCACTTGATGGCCTTCATCGACTGTGCCTCGCCGGCGGAGGTGAACAGCGCGCACAGGGTAACGATGACCAGGTTGATGGCGATCGCGATGCCGGTCTGTGAACCCTGCGTGGCAAGCGCGCGGTCGACGCTCAGCGGCGCCGTCAGGTCGGAGGGCAGCAGTCCCGTCAGCAGGATGATGATCCAGCCGCCGACTGCCGCCACGAGGCTCGTGACCAGGACCTGGATGATGGCCTGGAGGCGTCTGCGCAGCGCGAGCGAGACGATCACGAGGATCGGCGTGGTCAAAATGATGAGGCCCTCGGTGATGCTCACCGGCAGGATGAGGATCTTGCGGACCAGCTGGAAGCTGAGGACGTCCATGGTGACGCCGCGCGTGGTCGCACTGGCGAGCGCGCCGATCGTCCAGATGAAGAAAATCGCGATGAGGGAGATGACGACGTCGATGGCGTCCTCGCGGCGGCGTCGCACGCTCGTGATGCGGTCGGCGATGTAGACGGGGCGGGGCAGGCGCATGCGGCGCACTGGCAGGATTGCGGCGATCTCGCCGGTAGCTGGGGAGGGGGTCTTCTCCGCCTCCTCGGACGCGCTCGCGGGGGTGGTTGCGTCTTCCTCGGCGCCGTGCACATCCTCGGTGGTGTCTGTGGCTACGGGCGTGGACGAGGCCGGGGCGGGCTCGTGCGCGTCGGCGGCGCTATCGGAATCGGTGGTGGCGGGCGGGGGAGGCGCCATGACGCCGCTGTCGGCGATCATCGACGAGGCCGGGGTGCCCTGGTCGGAATCCGCGTGGGTGGGAGGAATGCTGGGGGGCATGGTGACCGGGGCGGTGGTCGCGTCTGGCACGACGACGGGCGCCATGACCTCCGTGCGTGCCTCCGATGCGGGCACCTCGGGGGGTGGCGGTGGCGCGGGCTGAGCCCCTGCCTCGTCGATCATTCCCATGAGGGCGTCGACCCCGTTCTCTGCGGAATCGTCAGATGATGATGGGACGAAGAGGAGGTTTGTGTCAGCGACCGGCGAGCCGTCGTGTGAATCCTTGCGCTTCCTCATGTTGCCTATCCTATAATCGCGGTCAACAAAGGTAGGGTTAGGGTGATACATTCCCGGCAGAAAAGGGCCCTATCGTGACCTGGTCGACACTCGTGACCGCATCAGATCCGTCGATGCTGCACACCGTTATCGAGTGGTTTAAAAATCCCGAGACCCTGCTCGTCGCCATGGGGCCGTGGGTGCTGTGGGGAACGATGCTCATCGTCCTCATCGAGTCCGGTGTCCTGTTCCCGGTCCTGCCCGGTGAGTCCCTGTTGTTCACCGCGGGCCTGCTCCACGACCGCCTCGGCCTGCACCTGCCGACCCTGATCCTCCTCGTCGTCGTCGCAGCCTTCATCGGCGCGCAAATCGGCTATTTCCTGGGCGCGAAGTGGGGGCGCCGCTTCTTCAAGCCGGACGCCCGCATCCTCAAGACGGAGCACCTGGAGAAGGCGGAGCACTACTTCACGAACTACGGAGGGCGCTCGCTGGTCATCGGCCGTTTTATTCCCTTCGTGCGCACGTTCATCCCGATCGCCGCGGGCATGGCCCGCTACCCCTACGCGAAGTTCCTGGTCTTCAACACGCTCGGTTCTGTCATCTGGGGCGCGGGCTTCATCCTCGTGGGTGCGCTCCTGGGCAACGTTCCCTTCGTGCACGACAACCTGACGCTCATCCTCGGCGTCATCATCCTCGCGTCGGTCCTGCCCGTCATCATTGAGATGATCGGTAAGCGCCGCGCCGCATCCGAGGAGGAGTAAGCCGTGCTGGCCTGGTGGATGCTGCTTCCGACCCTACTGGCCATGATGGTCGCCCTGGTGCTGCCGGGCTTCATGTGGCTGCGGGCCGGGGGGCGCTCGTCGCTCGTCGCGATCGGTGCGGCACCCGCGTTCACCTTCGGCCTCGTCACGGCCCTGTCAGTGGCCTACCCGGCCCTCGACATTGAGTGGGAACCCTCCACCGCCCTGCCAGTCCTCGGCCTGAGCGCCATCGGTGGCGCCGCCGCGTGGGCGCTGAGCTTCTTCCACCGCAGTAACGGCGGTTTCTCGCTGCGGGGAGTTCCCCTGCGCGAGGCCATCGGCGTACGCGTTCCCATCGGCGGCGCGCAGGCTGCGGTCCGCGCCTCCACGTGGGGAGCGATCCTCGTCGGCTTCCTCGTGGCCGCGTGGCCGCTTCTTGTGGGCGCGGACCCGGCCAACCCCGTCCAGCAGTGGGACCCGACGTTCCACCAGAACGGCGTGCACGCGATCCTGTACGGAAAGGATGCGAGCCCCTTCGGTGGCCTCCATGAGCTCTACGGCGGCAGGAGCGTCTACTACCCCACGGGCTGGCACGCGTTCGTCGCGCTTTTTGCGCGCTACGACTCGGTTGTCCAGACCGCCAACGTCTCCTCGCTGGCACTCATGGCCGTGTGGGTGATCGGCCTGGCAGCGCTCGTCTCGGTGCTCACCGCCTCGCGCAGCGCTCTCCTCGCCGCGCCGGTCATCGGCGGCATGCTGCTCAACATGCCGGCCGACGCGCTCACCATGTACAACCAGTGGCCCAACTCGACCGGCACCGCGCTGGTTCCCGGGCTCGCCGCGGCCGCGATCGTCGTCGGCCGACGCTTCACCACGGATCTGCGCGCCGGAGACGGAGTGCGCGCGTTCATGCGCCGCATCCCCCAGGCTGTCTTCCTGCTGATCGGCGCCCTCGGCCTCGTCGGCGCGCACCCGAGCGCCGCCTTCTCCCTCCTCGCCCTCCTCATCGCCCCGCTCCTGGCGTCGATTCTCTCCTTCGCCCGCCGGGCCTACGAGCGCGATGGCCGAGGCCAGCTCGCCGCCCTCGCGTGGGGTGCCCTCGCGCTCGGCGTCGTCGCGGCCCCGCTCCTCGCGCTGTCGTCGTCGAAGATCCAGGCGATGGGCAAGTACCCGCGCAACGGAAACGGCTGGGGCGAGGCCTTCGCCCACGCGTTCCTGCCCTACCCGCCCTTCACGAGCACGCCCAGCACCACCTACTGGACCCTCATCCAGCTGCTCCTCCTCATCGCCGGCATCGCCGCGACCGCCCGCCTGCACACGCTCTGGCGCCGCCCCGACCCCCTCGAGCGCGCCGCCGAACAGGCCGGACTCACGCAGGAGACGGGCGCGGACGAGGGGGCCCCGGCCTCGTCCGACGAGGAAGAAGCGCTGCCCCTGCCGTGCTGGCCGATCGTCTCCTACCTGATCCTCGCGGGCCTGACCGGCCTCGCCTACGCGCCCGACTCGGCGCTGCGCACGTACCTGCTGGCCCCCTGGTACAAGGACGCCCGGCGCATCATGGGCGTCGAAGACATCGCGCTGACGGTCCTCATGGCCGTCGGCGCCGCCGCGATCATCCACGCTCTGCACGCCGCATGGACCAGGTCCCTGCAGCGCATCCTCGCCGAACGCGGCGTCGACGACGACATCGAGGCGCCGCGCTGGCCGATCCAGGTGGGCGTCGGACTCCTCATCCTCGTCCTGTCCGGCTTCGGCGCAATCGACGCACGAAACACCGCGGTCGCCTACGTGTACGACCCCGCGCACCTGGGCAAGCCCGGCATGGCCACCACCGGCGAACTCGCCATGGCGCGCCGCATGAAATACACGACCGCGCCCAACGCGCTCATCCTCGGCGACCCAATCGCGGGCGCCGCCTACTCCGAGATACTCGGCGGACGCAAGGCCGTCTTCCCGCAGCTGAGCACAGTCAACGCGGACGGCGCCTCGCAGAAAGTCCTCACCCAGCGCTTCCACGACATCGCAACCGACCCCGAGGTCTGCGAGGTCGTGCGCAAGCTCGGCATCACGCACTTCTACGAGGAAGAAGACGGCGCCTACTACAACTTCATGCGCTCCACCCGTAACCCGGGTCTCTACGGCGTCGACACGTCCAGCGGGTTCGAGCTCGTCGACGCGGGCGGCACCGCGAAGCTGTGGAAGATCACCGCGTGCGGCGACATCACGCCGGGCGGCGGACGCGAGGCCTTCGCGACCGGTGTCCCCGGGAGCGGCAACTGAGACGGTGACGCTTGCTCGGGGGCGTTCGGGGGCGTGCTTGTTCCCGGGGCGTCTCGCACGAGGCCCGCGCGTCCCTCGAATCCCGCGCGATTGGCCACAATGCGCCCCCGGCGCTGAAACGAGGCGGCGCCGCGCGCAATGCTCTCGTTACCCTTGACACCATGACGACGAACATTCCCGGCCCCGCGCCCCTCG
>USPB01000027.1 GCA_900556405.1 uncultured Actinomyces sp. | reverse complement strand
GCAACAAGAAGTGAGCGAGCGGAGGCCCGGCCTTTTGGTCGGGCCTCTCGTGTATCCGGGCCCCTATACTTGGGTGTTATGGAACGCACCATTATTCATGTTATGCGCCACGGTGAGGTGGACAATCCGAACGGTGTTTTGTATGGGCGTCTGCCTGGTTTTGGGTTGACGGAGCTGGGCCATGCGATGGCTGCTCGCGCCGCGGAGTACCTGGTGGATTCGGGTGCGGATATTACGCGTGTGATTTCTTCGCCGCTGCTGCGCGCGCAGTTGACGGCGGCGCCGACGGCGGCGGCGTATGGGCTGACGATTGAGTCGGATCCGCGTCTCATTGAGTCCGATAACGTGTTCGAGGGGCTGCCGGTGAATTCGAATCGGGCGATGCTGGCGAATCCGAAGTACTACAAGTACTACTGCAATCCGCTGCGTCCCTCGTGGGGTGAGCCGTATCGCGATGTTGCGTCGCGCATGAGCGCGGCCCTGTCGTCGGCTTTGCGTGCGGCGCGGGGGCACGAGGCGTTGGTGGTGTCGCATCAGAATCCGATCGTGACGCTGACGCGTTTCGTGAATGGCCAGCCGTTGCCTCATTCTCCGAAGTCGCGCCACTGCGCGCTCGCGTCGATCACGTCCTTCATTTTTTCAGGTGCGACGCTTGTGGGTACGTCCTACGCGGAGCCTGCGGCGGACCTCGTCGCGATTGCGAAGGATATGACGCCGGGGGATTCGCAGGCGGATCTGCGCCGCTGACCGTAGCGTCCGGGCTGGACCGCAGGCCGGGGTATCGGGTCATGCTGCGGTAGGGTGCGGTCGCGCTGTGGTAGGGCGCGTCTGCGGCGCGCGACAATCAGCGCCTGAGGTGGACGGTCACGGTGTCCCTTAGTGGGCCTCGTCGCCCGAGGCCTCGGTGGGGCCGGATGCGTCGCCGTCGGAGCGCTTGCGGCGCTCGCGCTCGCGGCGTTCTTCCTCGCGGCGCTTGCGTTGGATGTCGCGCTCGAGGCGGAAGAGGAACTCGGGGTCGTCGTCGGGGGCGGAGGGGCGCTTGGGGGCCTGGGGCGTGCGCGTCTGCTTCTTTTCTGCGCGGGATACCCAACGCAGGACGAGCCACGCGATGGGGCCGATGGCGGCGACCGTCGCGGTGAACAGGATGATCATGAGCCATATCGGCTTGGCGATTTTGCCGGGCATCTCGTCTTCGGGCGTGCGGTGCCAGTCGGCGGCAGCGTAGATGGTGACTGCGAGCATTGCGACGACGAGGGCGATTCTGGCCATGTCCCTAGCATAGGGGCGTGGGAGGGCTCACGCTGGCGCGTTCACTCCCGGAGCAATCGGGGGTGTTCTGGGTGGCGTTTAGGCGCGCGTCACGCGGGGGAGAGCTACGTACGAGGGGGCGGCGCCGGGCGCGAGGACAGCGGTCGAGCCGGCCCGGATACCGTCGGCCACGGCCTCGTCGAAGGGCTTGCCGAGGGCCATCGCGGCCGCCAGTGCACCCACGCACGCGTCCCCGGCGCCGGTGGTGTCCACGGCCTCGCCGAGGGTGAGAGCGGGGCAGTGCCCGGCCTCGCTGCCCGACGCCCACGCAGCCCCATCCGCGCCCAGGGTGACCATGACGTGCTTGGGGCCGAGGCCTCGTAGCGCCCGCGCGACGCCGATCGCCTCCATGGGGCCAGCGGGGGCGGGCATACCGAGCGTGAGGCCGGCCTCCGTCTCGTTGACAACGAGGATGTCCGTGCGCGCCATGAGCGCGGGGTCCGTCGGGCGCGCGGGGGCGAGGTTGAGCAGGACGCGCGCGCCGAAGGAATGCGCCCACGCGAGGGCTTCGGCATTGGCGCGTTCGGGGATCTCCGCCTGGAGGACGACGATGTCGGAGGGGGCGGGGAACAACGAGGCCTTGGCTGGCTCAACGCTCACGGTCGCGTTCGCGCCTGCGTCCAGGATGATCGTGTTCTCTCCCGATGCGGCCACCGTGATGAGCGCGGTTCCCGAGGGGCCCTCGGCCTCGCGCAGGTGCGTGACGTCCACGCCGTGGGATGCCAGGTCGCAGCGCAGGCGCTGGCCCGAGGGGTCTGAGCCGAGCGCGCCGACGAAGACGACGGTCGCACCCGAGTGTGCGGCGGCGGCAGCCTGGTTCGCGCCTTTGCCGCCGAGGCTGTAGGTGAGTGAGGTGCCAGAGAGTGTTTCGCCGGGGGAGGGGAAACGGTCGACCGTGACCGTGACATCCTGGTTGATGGAACCGACGACAATGACGCGTGCCATGAGCGCTCCTTTGCGATGGGATGCTCTATTGTGCCACGTCACAGTGGCGTCGTCGCGTATTTTGGCGCCTCCTCGGTGGAGTTGGTGGTGCGCGCGTTGAACGATGCCGAGAGTTAAGCGCAACTTCATTCGCGCACTAGTTTCCTGCAATACTGCTAAACGGTTGATTTGTGGTGAACTAATCGCCGTGCGCACGCTCCGCTTCTTCATCTCATCGCGGGCGGCAGGTCCCACCTGCCGCGTCGCCACCGTACCGTCACAGGTCATCCGAGGGGAGGCCTCGGCCCCCACGGTCAACGTGCGCACGATCGCGACCGACGGCGAATACGCGGACGGACCCGCGCGCGTGCTCCTGCCGCTTCTCGGCATCTACGCTCTCGGCACCGTCTCCCTCCAGGGCTTCAACCTCGTCTACCTGCGCGTCGCCCAAGACATCGGCGCGGGGGACGCCTCCGGCCTCATCACGGCGATCCCCGGGATCGTCCTCGGCGTCGCCTGCTTCCTGTACGGGACCCTCGGCGACTTCATCCCGCTGCGACGCATCGTCGACGTGGGCATCGCGCTCATCGTGGCCGGGTCGCTGCTCGGCTTTGCTTTCTCTTCGTCCCTGGTCGGCGTTATCGTCGCCCGCGCCCTCCAAACCCTCGGATACCAAGCCGCAGCCTCCGCGTACATGATCCTGGCGACCGCCATTCGAGACCCGAAGAAACGAGGCCTCTACGTGGGCCTCATGTGCGCGGCCTTCCAGGGCGGCACCGCGATCGGGATGCTCTCGGGCGGCATCCTCGCCGACATCAACTGGGCGCTCCTCCTCCTCATCCCCCTGGCCGGCCTCGCATGCCTGCCCATCATGGGGCGTCGCGTGCCCGCGCGCGCCCGCGCCGGGCGCGTCGATATCGTCGGCCTCGCGATCTTCTCCTCCCTGGCGCTCCTGCTCACCCTGGCCGCAGCGAACCCCCGCTGGTGGCTCATCGCCGGCCTCGTCCTCGGTGGTGTCCTCTTCTGGCGCTACATCGGGCGTGCGCGCGCACCCTTCATCACGCGCTCCTTCTTCACGAACGTGCCGTGGGCGCGCTCGATCAGCCTCATCCTGATCGTCTACTGCATGAACTTCACGGTTGCGCCCCTCATGAACGGTATCGGCGCCGCCTACTACGGGCTCACGCCCGCCCAGGTGTCCGTGCGCCTCCTGCCCGCCTACTGCGTCGCCCTGACCACCGCCATGACGTCGGGCGCCGTCATGTCCCGCATCGGACGCGGCCGCACCGTGCGCGCGTGCGTGACCCTCATCCTCACGGGCACCGCCCTCATTGCGCTGTGCATGAGCATGGGGCCGTGGGTCATCACAGCCGCCATGTGCTTTATCTACGCGGGCTTCGGCGCCCTGTTCACACCCATCTACGACACCGTTTTTGCGACCGTCGCCCCCGGACAGAACGGGCGCGCCGTCGCCATGAACGACCTGGCCATGCAGGGCAGCGCCGCGATCGGCATTGGCGTGTTCACGCCGATGCTCGCGACGGGCGCCTTCCGGGCCGTCGCTCTCGTCTGCGTCGTAGCAGCAGCGACCGGCATCGCGGGTGACTGGCTGCACGAGTACCTGTACCGCCGGGGGCGCTGACGGCGGGGGAGCGCAGAGCAGCACCGGCCTCGTTGCTAGGACAGAAGCAGCGCGAGCACGCGTGGTCGTGATGCCTGTCAGGTCGTGGGGGTAGGGATGAGCCAGTCGGGTCGGCGGCCCGGGATGTCGGCGAGCTGCTGAGGGTCGTCCGTTGATCCATCGGAGCTGAGCATTTCGGTCTCGTAGTGGAAGGAAGAACGCTTGGAATCACGGATGTAGGCGCTGGCGCTAATCCCGTAGGTGGGGTTCCGTGCGACGATCCAAGTCAATTTTCCTTCCTTGTCCGTCATTTGTTCGTCCACCGTGACCGTGAAGCCGAGAGGGGTCAGATGACTTTCAAACGCCGTCCGTGCCTAGTCGACATTGTCTTCAAGAAAGTAAATGGTTGGGGAATTGAGGCTGTAGAGTGTTTGATCTCCCGTTGGTTGGCTGGAAATCGCGTCGTCTCCATGGCGCAGCTCAAAGTTGTTCTCGTTGATGAGCTCGTTACGTACCTGGATCAGGGCCGGCTCGATATCGCGTCCAAAGTCCTCGATGGAGTGCATCTGCCCAGCCTGCTGAAGCTGCTCAGCGTGCCATGGATTCATCCCCGGAGTACCACCGAAAAACTCCGCGCATGAGGCGGTGCACAGCGCCAGGAGGGCGCAGGCGAGGAATGCGAGTGGTCGTGCTCCTCGGTGTGCCGGTGCCTGTTGTGTCATTTCTGGTCTGCTGGAGGGAGGTTGGGGTCGAACCAGTCGGGGATGCGTCCGGGCTGGTCGATGAGCTGCGGTGGGTTACCAGTGGATCCGTCTGTAGGGGTCCCCTGCGTGTAGTAGAACATGGCGGTCTGTTCTCCGAGACGTGTCGTTGATGTCACTACAGCGTGGTACTCCTCGTTGGTCCACAGGAAGTTCGCGAGTTCGACTCCACCCGATGTCCAGCGTTTTTCGGAGAGTTTGAATCCGAGGGGGAGGAGGTGCTTGTTGTAGGTGTCGCGGATGTGGTCTGTGTCCAGCTCGGCGAAGAAAAAAGTGCGTGACTGGAAAGAACAGATGGTTTCGCCACGTTTGGAATAAGTGTCGATTTGATAGCCGTTTTTGTACGCCATGAAGTTCTCAGCAGTGAGAAGCTCGTTGCGCGCGGCAATGATGGTGGGCTCAAGGTCGCGCTGGAACGCTTCAACAGTTTTGACCTTGGGGGGAAAGGGGTTCATGAAACCTCCGCAATAGAGTGTGATTGCACTGACGGTAAATAAGACGACTGAGAAAATCGAGAGAATGAGGGGGAGTGCTTTTTTCATACGTTTGGGTTACCTCCAATGACGCTGGCAATGTCACGGTTCGCCTGCGTCTCCTCTTCAAAGTAGCCGCTGTGCTGAGCGAAAGGCTTGGGGATGGGGATCGGGATCACGCCAATTGGTAGGAGGCCCCATTTAGTAGGACCGACGTCGCCTGACAGATGCTTATAGCCGTCCATAGTGTCGGGATTCTTACCGAACCAGGGGTTTGGTCCGAGTCCTTGGACCATGTCGTTCTCGTAGGGAGCAGCACTCACGTACGTGTGTCCTTCGAGGACGTGGAACTCGCTCACATCCTGCACGCCCGAGCCGGGCGAACCGAATTGCACCAAGTCGTCGATGACGCCATCGTTAACCAGCGTCGCGGCGATACCCGCCGTGGTCGAGCCGTAGGAGTGGCTGGCGACGGTGATGTGGGCGTCACCGGCCCCGTGCTCTCGCACCGCGTCGATGCCGTTCAGGAAGCTGGCGAGCTTCGGTGCACCATTGTTAGCCATGATGGTGAAGGAAGCCTCGGCAGGGCCGGGAGGTGCGTCGTAGCCGAAGAATTCGACCATGGCGACCTTTTTGCCGTTTGTCGCCGCAGTTTCTGCCGATTTACGCAGGGTTGTCGCATGCCCGTCATATTCGCCCAGGGAGTCTGCGACGCTTGTTGTCATACCGGGAACGATGACGCCGATGTGATCGGCATCATCCGGATTATTCTGGGAGACGGCCGCGAGAACGTTTGGTCCGGAGGCATCCAACTGCATCAGGTAGCGTGGGACTGGGGGATTCTCTGTATCCTCTCGCTCCAGAGTTTCTTCGATCTGCTCGAGGGCTGTCACGCGGTTCTTCAGACGATCTCGTTCAGAACGCAGAGCTGGCTCGATATACGGCCCATTGTCATCGTAGAACTTTTGAAGGTCAGCCTCGGCCTGTTCCTTAAGACGAGGCAGCATGATGCGATTCGCTTCGTTACGCGACGTGTAGTCGATGCCCTCGAGGTTGCCGATGACGTCGGGGTGCTCGCGGATCATCCACTGCTTGTCCTCGTCGGACAGGGAACTCCACCAGGATGCGACTTCCTGCGGGGAGGCGTCGGCTGGGGGCAACGTGGGGCGACTCTTGATCGTTGCGGAGTAGTGCACGTTGTTGTCGAAGGTACCTGCCTCGAGGGCCGCGAGCTTCTGCGAGAGAGACTCGACGAGTTCCTGGGCCTGCTTGAGGGCAGTGTTGACACGTTCCTGAGCGCTTTTAACCAGGGACTTCAGCTCGCTCCTGCTCTTGCCCTCGTCGACGAGCTTTTGTACCTGGGTGGCATCCATCGACACGTTTCCGCTCGCGTCAATAGACATGCCCCACGTGTTGGCCAGCTGGAGTGCGTCGTCGATATTCGCGCGAAGCCTGTCGATCCCATGTGCGCCCGCGCTACAGATCTCAGCCGTGCTGATGAGGTGATTCACATGCCGCTCGATCGAGGAGATTTGCTGACGGAGCGAGCTGCGAGCGGCCTGGACGGTCTGTCCGCTCCCCGACAGGCTTTCAAGGTCTGCAGCGAGGTTGTCACCTTCTGCCTGCAGCTTGCGCTGCTTATTTTCACACTCCACTGCGTACGCCTGCAGCGGCGCCGACTCCCATTGCTGAATGTCTGTCCATTTCACGGCTTCATCACCGAACCCAGGGCGACCTCGCCCATCGGGGCGTGCTCGCCCGGCGTGTAGGAATCGTTGCTCATCGTGGCCTCTGCTAAACGGTGAGTAGTGTTGTAGGTCATCCTATATGACAGATGGTCGTTTTTCGCTACTCGGGGAGAGCTTGTGAACGGAGTGACCCCGGCCTCGTTCCTAGGACAGGAGCAACGCGAGTGCAGCCAACAGCGCCCACGCCAGGGTGAAGAACCCCGTGTTGCGCAGCACCGTGATGAGCTCGCGGCCCGAGGCGCCGGTGAGGACCGGGAGGCTCACTCCGGCAGCCCACGCTCCCGCCCCCACGCCCAGCGCGCCTGTCGCGAGGGGATGCAGTCCCACCGCGACGCCCAGCACGATGATCATCGCGACAGGAAGCCACGCGCACGCCGCAAACACCCAACGCGACGGGTGATCGCCCAGGCGCACGGCGGCTGTCATCTTGCCCGACTCGCGGTCCGTCGGAATATCTCGGATGTTATTGGCCATCAGCAGTGCCACCGAGAGCAGACCCAGCGCCGACGCGCTCATCCACAGCCACCACGGAGCCGACTGTACCTGCGTCCACGCCGTGCCCACGCACGCGAGGAGACCGAAGAACACGAAGACCATCAGCTCGGACAGGCCGATACCCAAGTACGCATACGGGTGCTTACCGCCCGTGTAGAACCACGCGGCCACAACCGCCGCGGCGCCCGCAGCGATCAGCCACCAGGTACCCGATACGGCAACCAGGGCGAGGCCCGCCACGCCGGCCACCGCGAACGAACCGAGCGCGGCCGCCAGCACCGTCTTCGGCTTGGCGAGGCCGCCGCCCGTCAGGCGCGCGGGCCCCTTGCGGTTGTCGTCCGTGCCGCGAATACCATCCGAATAGTCGTTCGCGTAATTGACCCCCACCTGCAGAGCCAGCGCCACCAGCAGCGCCAGGGCAGCGCGCACCGCGCTGAAACCTCCCAGGTAGTGCGCGGCCGCAGAACCCACGATCACGGGTGCGGCGGCGGCAGGGAGGGTGCGCAGGCGTGCGCCTTCAATCCAGTCAGAAACGGAAGCCATGCCCACCAGTGTAGTTGGAGCGGGCGCGGGTCCGGGCAGCGGGTTAGCGCACCCACTCCCGCTCGGTGCCCGAGGCCTCGGCCGCAGCCTGCGTGGCGGCGGCGCGGTCGATCTTGTCGAAGCCCAGGTAGGGGAGGGCCTCGACGGCCACAACCCGGCGAGGCGCCTGCGCGCGCCCGATGTGCGCCGCCGTGTGCTCGCGGATCGCCGAGCCGAGCTCCGCCATCTCCAGCGAATCCGACGGCATCTGATCGACAACCGCGAGCGCGGTCACGACGTGGCCCCACTTCTCGTCCGGAGTGCCCAGAATCCACGCGTCCGAAATGCCGTCGAACGAACGCACTGCGCGGCGCACCGGACCCGGTGCGATTGACAGGCCGCCCGAGACGATCACATCATCCGCGCGGCCGCGCACCTCCACCGTCCCCGAAGCCCGGATAATGCCCAGGTCTCCGGTGAGCAGCCAACGGTGGCCGCCCTCGTCGAAGAAGGGGCTCTCCGCGTCCAGGTAGCGGGTCATGAGCGTCGGGCCGTGGATCGCCAGACGCGTACGCCCGTCCCAATCCACCGCGCGCACCGACGTGCCCGGCAAGGGCTTGCCGTCGTAGACGCAGCCGCCCGCCGTCTCCGTCATGCCGTAGGTGAGGCGCACCTTCAGGCCGGCCTCGGTGGCGCGTGCGAGCAACTGCTGGTTCGTCGCGGCCCCGCCCACGAGGATCGCTGCCAGCGAGCGCATCGGACCCACGATCTCCTCGCCGGCGTCGAGGCACTGGGCGAGCTGGGTCGGCACGAGCGACAGGTAGCCGGGCATGTCGTCCTGCGTGGCACCCTGAATCGCGGGCAGGAGAGCGCGGGGGTCGAAGCCCTCGGACGTGTCAACGATCTGCGGGTTCGTCTCCGCGACCGCCGCGCGCAGCAGGACCATCGCGCCCGCGATGTGATGCGCAGGCAGTGCTAGGATCCAACGGCCCGGGCCATCCAGGGCCAGCTCGGTCGCCTTCGCCGAAGCCATGAGGGCCTCAATCGACAGGCCAACGAGGCGGGGGGTGCCCGCGCTCGACCCCGACGTCGGGACTACCAGGTCAATGCCGTCAAAGAAATGTGGGTCCGCGTTGATCGCCTCGGCGAGGCCGGGGTAGCGATCCTCCGGGAAAGCCTGCTCGGGAGTCACCGAAGAACCGCGCAGCGTCGCCGGGGGTACATCCTCCGGGGCGCGCAGGACGACGACCGTGTGCGGCGCCGGATGATTCGGATCCGCCTGGCGCTCCTCGTAGAGCTCCACGAGCTTATGAATCGACGCATTCGCCAGAGCAACCGCACCGATAGCGGTGCCTCCGGGCACAACAAGAAGTCGCGGCGCAGTCATGATGAGCCTCCCAAAGTCGACGGCGAACGCATATACAACCAGGATAAGCTCTTGCGTTCTCGCAGGTGGTGAGGGCCCTCGCGGCAATAATCACGTTTGTCGGTCGAAATGGCTAAAATGCGCCCAATTCCTTGTGGCAGATAACGCAGCTGAAAATTCAACGGAATTTCCGCGCGGGCATGCATGAGGTTATACGATAGGAAACGATGCTTAAAAAACTATCCCTGAAAGCTAGATGGGCGATCGGCGTCGTGAGCGCCCTCGTCCTCCTCGTCGTCTGTGCCGGCATCGTGTATGCGGCCAACTACTCCGGGCGTGCCCTGCCGGGCACGACCGTCGCTGGCACACCCGTCGCGGGCATGACTCGCGACCAGGTGATCGCCGCCGTCAACGAGCGCGCCGACGCCGCGACCGTCACGCTCACCGTCGAAGGCAAGACCACCGAGGCCTCGCTCAACGAAGCAGGTATCACGGTCGAGGCCGACGAGACCGCCGACGCCGCCATGAAGGGGTCCACGTCCCTTCCCGCGTTCGTCAGCGCCCTCTTCTCCGAGCGTAACGTCGAGCCCGTCGTCACCGTCAGCGAGGAGTCCATTAAGAAACTCGCCGCGACCGCGAACTCGACCCTCACCTCGGAAATGAAGGACGCTGCGGTTGTTGTTGCCGAGGACGGCGAATCCTTCACCGTCACCCCCGCGCAGAACGGCAACGGCGTATCCACCGAGGACGTCGCCTCCGCCGTCAAGCAGGCGGGCACCACCCTCACCTCCGTCACCCAGGACGTGAGCGTGCGCCAGATGGAACCCACCATCACCACCGAGAACGCCGAGGCCGTTGCCGAGAAGGCCAACGCGCTCCTCGAGACGAACATTGAAATCTCCGACGGCATCGACACCTTCTCCGCCGAGCGCTCCGACAAGGTCAAGTGGATCGAATTCCTCACCAAGGATGACGGCAGCCTGGACGACCCGTCCATCAGCACCGTCAAGGTCGCCGACTGGGTCAACGCCCTGGCCGCCAAGACCGACGTCAAGCCCGAAAACCGCGTCGACAACGTCGACTCCCAAGGCAACGTCCTGACCGTCGCACGCGAAGGCAAGAAGGGCCTCAAGACCAACAACACCGAGCAGATCACCAAGGACGTCGTCGCCGCCATGACCGACGGCACCCCCTACGAAGGCCTGTTCCACTACGACGACGTCGAGCCCGGCTCCGAGACCAAGCAGGTCGCCGAAGGCACCGAAAACCTGGTCTACCAGGCCGCCGAAGGCGAAAAGTGGGTCGACATCAACCTGTCCGACGCCACCGTCACCGCCTACATCGGCGGCAAGGTCGCCGGTGGCCCCTTCTACATGGTCCCCGGCGCACCCGACACCCCGACCGTCACCGGCACCTTCCACGTCTACCTCAAGTACGACGTGCAAACGATGCGCGGTGAAAACGCCGACGGCTCCAAGTATGAGACCGAAGGCGTCCCGTGGGTCACCTATTTCACCGGCTCCTACGCCATGCACGGCGCCCCCTGGCGTTCCTCCTTCGGCTGGAGCGGCTACGGCGGCTCCCACGGCTGCGTGAACATGCCCGTCGACTCCGCGAAGTTCATCTACGACTGGACCGACATGGGCGACACGGTGGTCGTGCACTACTGACAGCGCACTGCTGTGGCGCACCGGTGATCACCTGTCGCGTAGCGTCGATAATCACTGAGCATTGAGGGCGGGCCGGAACCGAGGGGTTCCGGCCCGCTTTCTGTTGCTTCTGGTGTGTTTTCTGTTGCTTCTGGCCCGCTTTCTGTTGCTTCTGGTGTGCTTGTCTGGTGCGTGTCTGTGGGCTGGTGCCCGTGGGTCGGGCTGCTTGGTGTGCCCGTGGGTCGGGCTGGTGTTCCGGGCGCCGTCTGATCCTGCTGTGGGGCCGGGCTGCTTGGTGCGCCCGTGGGCGGCGGCCCGCCCGCTCGCCGTCCGCGCTGCGAGCTTCGCTCGGCGCGTCGTCTCGAACCCCGGCCAGGCCCCGCCACCGCCCACGGGCACCGCTGCCAGGCCCCTCTCGAAGCCCGGCCAGGCCCCATCGCCGCACATGGGCGATCTTTCTTTCGTAGTCCACCGTGTCTCGGCGGCGCACTTGGCGCCATCGCTGGTGTGTTTGCGCTCCGCGATGAAACCGACAGCACCTTTGCTGGCGCTTCCTTGCAGTGGAATGAAACCGCAATCACCATTGCGGGCGATGAAAGGCCATTTTCGGGCGAATTCCAACCTGCAAAGGTGTTGGCGGTTTCAATGGGGCGCGCAGCGTGGCGTGCAAAGGTGTTGGCGGTTTCAAAGTTGGTCCGTCATCGCATCCTGTGCGCGATAAAGTTCGCCCCGTATCTCCCGCTCCTGCCGTGGTGCCCGAAACAGTTCGCCCTGCAAGCCCACAACGGGTGAAAAACGCTGCTTGTTGGTGCGCTGGGCGAGTTTCTCGCGGAAGAACCGCTGCAAGCTCTCATCGTGAACGTGTCTATGTGCGCCCGCAGTCCTTGCGGTGGTCGCTCATCAGCCGGGGAGAAAGGTCACATGCAATTCCCCTGAATGTATTTCAAAATCTGAACTCAGATCGTTGAAGTTCTGCGGTTTGTGGGTCATCGCGAGTGTGAGCCCTCAGGGAATTGCATGCGGAATTGTGGGGGCATGTCGCTCAGGGGCGCCGGACCGATGCCGATAGTCGCGTCGATGAGCCGAATCGGTGGCAGCGTGCGTGTGGTTGCGGGTGGGCTGGTCCGGCGCTCGGCTGGTGCGGCAGATGGCGGTCGGCCATGGTGGCAGGCGACAGGCGGCGGTCGGCCATGGCGGCAGGCGACAGGCGGCAGACGGCGGGCAGCGGTCGGCCAGGGCAGCAGACGGAAGGCCGCAGGTGGCAGACCGTGGGCGACCTGGCGGGCCCGCCGACGCAGCCAGCCGACGCGTCAGACCTGCCGCTGCAGCAACACCAACGCCGCAAGGGGGCCGGCTACGCGGCTCGGGCCGCGATGTAGCCCTGCAACGCAATGACGCCGGCACCACGAGACCAGGCCTCGTTGGAGCCGTCGGAGAGGGTGACGTGAATCGAGGAGGCTCGCGGGTCGCGCACTTCGCCGATGCCCTCCCGGACGGCGTCGCCGCTCAGGGAGGCGAGAGCGACGCCCTCGCCTCCGATGATCACGAGCTCAGGTGCCGTCAACGACGCCACCAGGCCGATGAGCCTGCCGAGGGCACGCCCTGACGCCGCCAGAATTGCCTCCACCGCGGGGTGCTTCTCAGAAGCGAGGGTGATGACGTCACTCCATTCGAGGGGCCGGCCGAGTGCGGCCGACGCGTCCCGGCAGATCGCGGGGGTCGTGAGCATGGCTTCGGCGCAACCTCGGTGCCCCTGGGAGCAGATGGGCCCCAGGGGATCGAGCGGCCAGTGCCCGACGAGGCCGATGCCCGAGTCCTCGTTCTCCAGGCGCGCCCCGTTCGCGACGCACCCGTAGCCTACGCCCACGCCGACCGTGATGACCGCGAAGTTGGAATGCCCGGTGCCCGACCCGAACCAGTGCTGAATCTGCGTGTAGGCGGACAGGTCGTTCGCGACGAAGGCGGGCAGGCGGGTCGCCTCGGACACGAGGGAAGCGAGCGGGACGTCGTGCCACTTGAGGAAGGGGGCCGACTCGACGGCGCCGTCGGCGTTCACGATGCCGCCGACAGCGATGCCGATCGCGTCGATGCGGTAGGCCGAGCGGGCGCGGTGGGCCAGGTCCGCGATCGCCCGGACGACGCGGACGGGGGTGAGGGAGTCGAGGGGGACTCGGTAGGAGTCGCGCGGGGTCGCCTTCAGGTCGATGACGGTGGCGTCGAGTGCACTGTCCGTCAGCTTGATGCCCAGGAAGTAGTGCGAGGAGGGGACGACGTCGAGGGGGATGGTCGGACGACCGGAGGTGCGCTGGGTCGCTTCGGGGACCTCGGCGAGGAGGCCCGAGGCGATGAGCTCCGTCGAGATGCGCGTGAGCGTCGCGGGGGCCAGGCCGAGGCGTCGGGCCAGTTCAGCGCGGCCGAGCGGGCCGTGGATGAGGACTTCGAGCGCGACCGCAGAAGCGAGCTCGTCTTTGGGCTGCCAGGTCATGACCATTCCTTTCTGGTGAAAAAAAGATTACACGTGAATCTCAAATTTGCCTAGCGTATTGACAAGACTAATTTTGCGTGATGAAATTACTTCCAAGCGGCCAAAGGTGGTCGCGATCACGAGAAAGATCACAGTGCAATGAAGCAGAAGCGTCTCCTCACCGTCGGTGTCACCCTTTTCGCTGCGGCCTCGATGCTCGCAGCCTGTGGCGGTAACACTGCCGACCAGTCATCGTCCTCCGGATCCGGCTCCTCGACCGTCGAACTGACCCTGTGGGGCACGTACGGCGCGGGCTCCAACAGCGCCCAGAAGGACGCGCTGGAGAAGGAAATCATCCCCGCCTTCGAGAAGGCAAACCCCGGAATCACCATCAAGTACGTCGACATGCCCTACGACGGCCTCAAGCAGAAGCTCACGACCGGCGCCGCGGCCGGAGAGCTGCCCGACCTGATCCGTACCGACCTCGGTTGGAACGCTCAGTTCGCCAAGCTGGGCGTCCTCAAGCAGCTCGACGGAAACATGCCGAACTACGACGCGCTCGCGGCCAAGGTGTATCCGGGCCTGCTGGGTACGACCCTGTACAACGGCCACCACTACGGCCTGCCCCTGGACACGAACACGCGCGTGCTCATCTCCAACCCCG
>USPB01000026.1 GCA_900556405.1 uncultured Actinomyces sp. | reverse complement strand
CCACGCCGCTGCGCGAGTGCGCCCTCGAGGCGTGGACCCGCGCCCAGCGTGACCTGGCTGCCACCCCCGGCAATCCCGCCGCCCTCCACTTTGGAGGGCGGCGGGCCCGTCGCATGCTCGACGACGCGCGCGAACAGGTTGCGTGCGCGCTTGACGCCGATATTCACGAGGTGATCTTTACGTCCGGTGCCACGGAGTCCGACGCGCTCGGCGTCATGGCTGCGGCCCGCGGCATGCGTGGGCGCGATGATGGTCGCAGTCTCATCGTCGTTTCGGGCCTTGAGCACGACGCAGTCGCCCACCAGCGCGAGGTCGCGTCCCGCGAGGGCTTCTCCTGGGAGATCCTGCCCGTGGACGCGGGTGGTGTGTCGGTCCTGCCTGCCGTTTCCGGTGACGAAGCACCCGCTTCGTGGGACGGGCGTCTCGCGCTTGGTTCCATGACGCTCGTGTCCTCCGAGATTGGCACCATTCAGCCGGTCGCCAACTTCGCAGCGCTCGTGCATGCCAGCGGCGGCCTCGCGCATTCGGACGCTGCCCAGGCGATCCCGACCCTGGACGTGTCCTTCTTCGAGCTTGGCCTCGATCTCATGACTGTGGGTGGTCACAAGGTCGGCGCACCCGCCGGCACCGGTGTCCTTGTCGCACGGCGCGGTATTCCCGTGACGACCGACCGCCCCGGTGGCGGCCACGAGCGTTCGATCCGCTCGGGCACGCCCGACGTCGCGGGTGCGTGCGCACTCGCCGCCGCCCTCACCGAGGTTGTCTCCGAGCGCGCCGCCTTCACGACCCGCGCGGCGGACCTGCGCGCCTACCTGCGCTCCCACCTGCCGGACGGCGTGAGTGCGACGGTGGGGGAGTCGGCCTCGTCGAGTGCGATCATCCACCTCTCCCTACCCACCGGCCGCCCGGAGGCCGTCCTCATGGCCTTCGACATGGCTGGCATCGCTGTGTCCGCCGGGTCCGCCTGCCACGCGGGGGTGACGCGCCCCTCCGACATCGTCATGGCGATGGGACGCAGCGAAGAGCAGGCCCTCGGCGTCCTGCGCGTCTCGCTCGGCCATGAGACGACGCGCGATGACATTGATGCCTTCCTGGCCGCCCTGCCGATGGCGATCCGTGCGGGTGCTGCCCTGGACGGCATCACCCACGTGCGCAACGAACGAAACGAGGAACGCTAGATGCGAGTTCTGGCAGCACTGTCCGGTGGCGTGGACTCCGCCGTCGCCGCCGCGAAGGCCGTCGAGGCCGGGCACGACGTCGTCGGCGTCCACATGGCGCTGTCCTCCCAGCCCCAGGAGTGCCGCATCGGCTCGCGCGGATGCTGCTCGATCGAGGACGCGGGCGACGCTGCGCGCGCCGCTGAGATCATCGGAATCCCGTTCTACGTGTGGGATCTCGCGAGCGAATTCGAGCAGACCGTCATCACCGACTTCGTCGCCCAATACAAGGCCGGTCGCACCCCCAATCCGTGCGTGCGCTGCAACGAGTTCGTGAAGTTCCGCGAGCTGGCCAACCGCGCCCGCGCGCTCGGATTCGACGCGGTGTGCACCGGCCACTACGCGGCCATCAAGGATGGGGCGGCAGGGCCTGAGCTGCACCGCGGAGCTGACAGCCTGAAAGATCAGTCCTACGTCCTGGCTGTCATGGGCCCCGAGGAACTGACCCGGGTGGTCCTCCCGCTGGGCGATGCCCCCACCAAGGCGTGGGTGCGCTCCGAGGCCGAGCGCATGGGCCTGGGCGTGTCCAACAAACCCGACTCCTACGACATCTGCTTCATCCCCGACGGCGACACGCAGGGATTCTTGCGCTCCCATTTAGGCGCCGCTGAGGGTGAGATCGTCACTCCTGACGGAGAGGTACTCGGCCATCACGAAGGCTATTGGAACTACACCGTCGGCCAGCGCAAGGGCCTCGGCATCGGCGCGCCCGCACCCGACGGCCGTCCGCGCTACGTCCTCGAGACCAGGCCGGAGAGCAATCAGGTCGTCGTGGGTGCCTCGGAGCTCCTGTCCATTTCCCGGATTACGGCCACGGATGCCGTCTGGCTCGCGTCGGATGATGACGGCTCCGACGCGACCGACCTTTTCGTGCAGCTGCGCGCGCACGGAACGCCCATTCCTGTCGCGTCGCTCACTCGCGACGGTGGCGCCGGAATCATCAGCGTTGTCCTTGCGGACAGTGCGCGCGGCGTCGCCCGCGGCCAGTCGATGGTTGTCTATCGCGGCAGTCGAGTCCTGGGCGAAGGGACTATCGACGCAACCGGGCGCTAAGGCCTCGCGCCACGGCGGCGCGGACGTGGGCGAAGGCATGCGGACGGCCTCGCCCGCATCCGTTACACTGGGGTGCGCGCGCGAGTGGCGGAATTGGCAGACGCGCTGGATTTAGGTTCCAGTGTCTTTGACGTGTGGGTTCGAGTCCCATCTCGCGCACGATGGCTCATGCCCGGTCGCATCGGGGGAGCGGCCCTCGATAGACTGAGGTCATGAGCGTTTTGGACATTGGCCAGCAGGCCCCCGACTTTACCGCTGAGACCACCCAGGGAACGCTGTCCCTGGCGGATCTCCTCGCAGCCTCCTCGCGTGGCGTCGTCGTCTACTTCTACCCGAAGGCCTCCACGCCCGGCTGCACGAAGGAAGCGTGCGACTTCCGCGATTCCTTGGCTTCCTTGCAGGGAGCTGGTTACTCGGTCATCGGCGTGTCTGCGGACTCGATGGCCGCGCTTGAGCGTTTCACTGAGAAGCAGGCCCTCACCTTCCCGCTGGCCTCGGACCCGGACCATGAGATTCTCGAGGCCTGGGGTGCCTGGGGTGAGAAGAAGAATTATGGCCGCACCTACGTGGGCATTATCCGTTCGACCGTGGTTGTCAACCCTGATGGGACGGTCGCCCTGGCCCAGTACAACGTCAAGGCGACGGGGCACGTGGCCCGCCTGCGTAAGGCTCTCGGTATCGACTGATCGGTTGCTTTCGGAGTAACTAGTGCATATGATTGTCAAGAAACTGACTGCTAGTTACTCGTGGAGGACTTATGGCGGCTACGACGCCTGACGCGTATCGAATCGGTGCGGGACAGGTGGTGCAGGATTATCCGGCCGACGCTGCACCTGTGCGTGCGCGCAAGCAGCCGAGCCTGCCCACGATGGCCCGCGTGCCCGAGTCTGTCTCCTCCGACGAGCAGGTCATCACCGCCGAGGTGGCGGTGGTTCGTCGGAAGGCTGCTGTGACGCCCGCAGCTCCGAAGGGCTCTCGCCCGTCGAAGGATGCGGCAACGGTGGCTCGGCAGAGTGCTGCTACCCGTGAAGGCGTCCCTGGGCAGGGAGGTCACGTCGATGAGTCGCCCGCTCTCGCGCGTGAGTATGCTCAGAATGATGAAGTCGGCGTGACCTTTGAGTTCGACCAGCATCCCGGTGTCGCCGTTCATCGGGATTGGCATCGAACGACCATGCGGATCGTCGGCCACTCCGACGAGGCGCGCGGCGGGCAGCAGGGGATTCCATCTGGGGCTGAAGGGGTGCCCGTGCGCGAGGGGATACGCTCCTCCTCTGTGGGAGGTGCGTCGCGGCGCGAGGCTGAGGTCTTCCGTTCTGCCCAGATTGAATCGCGGCTGGCTCGTCGTGAGCGCCCAGCGCGTCGTGGCGGCCGACACCATGGCCTCGTCATGTTCCTATTCGGGTTCCTCGCGGCGCTCGTGCTCGTCGGAGCTGTTGTCGCAGGCCTCTACATGACGCGCCCGTCCGTTTCCACAAGCCTGTCGGATGCTGTCGATTCGTGTCATGTGGAAGGCATCTATGCCCGGCTCTCCAGCGATCAGACGTCGCTCACCCTTGAAGGCTTCAATGACAGCGGTAACGGTTTGACGACGCCGATTTTCCAGTGCGTTCTGCGCAAGCTTGATACCCCTTCGTCGGTGCGCGAACGCATGTATGCGACACGTGCAATCGACGGAACCCAGTCTGAGGAGTGGGGATCTTACAAGGCGACTTGGACGTACGAACCGGACCAGGGGCTGACCGTCATCATTAGCGCCCGCTGACTTTTCCTGCCGGTTGTGACGCTTGCTTCTTGAGATATGCTCCTGAGCGTTGGCTTGTATCTCTCGTAAAATGGGGAGGTATTTCAATGCCTGAAGGAGAATCTCGTGTCCGATTCGCAGCCTGCCGCACCTGCGGTACCCGCCACCCCCATCGGGGATGATGTCGCACTGGCCATCCGAGGCCTCGTCAAGATTTATGGCAACCTCATCGCCGTCGCGGACCTGTCCCTCGACATCCCCACCGGATCCTTCTACGGGATCGTCGGGCCGAACGGCGCCGGCAAGACGACGACGCTCACCATGGCCACCGGCCTGCTCACCCCCGACCGCGGCACCGCCTTTGTGCACGGCGTCGACGTGTGGGCGCGAACCCAGGAGGCGCGCGCCCTGCTTGGCGTCATGCCCGATGGAATGCGGCTGCTCGACCGTCTCTCCGGACCCGACTTCCTCGTCCACGTGGGCATGCTCCACGGCCTGGACGCCTCCGTCGCCCGCGAGCGCGCCCACGAGCTCCTGGCGGCCCTCGACCTGGCCGAGGCCGGAAAGAAGCTGATTAGCGACTACTCGGCGGGCATGACGAAGAAGATCGCTCTGGCTGCCGCGCTGATTCACTCACCGCGCGTCCTGGTCCTCGACGAACCATTCGAGGCCGTGGACCCCGTCTCTGCGGCCAACATCCGCCAGATTCTCACCGACTACACCAAGCGCGGGGGTACGGTCATCCTGTCCTCGCACGTGATGGCGACCGTCCAGCAACTGTGCACGCACGTGGCCATCATCGACAAGGGGCGTGTGCTCGTTGCCGGAACCACCGACGAGGTCGCCCAGGGTGGAGACCTGGGGGAGCGCTTCACCGCTCTGGTCGGCGGCGTCCACTCTGAGGAAGGTCTGTCGTGGTTGGGCAACTGATTCGCCTCAAGCTTCGCATCATCTGGAACACTGTCCGCAAGCAGACGGTCGTTCTCGTTCTTGCCGTCCTCGGTGCCCTGTACTTTGGCGCAATCTATGTTTCCGCGCTCGTGGGCACCGCTTTTCTCGCGCGTTCAGATGAAGCCTCCCTGGCTGCGCCCGTGATGCCGATTGCCGGCCCCTTCATTTTCTTGCTCTGGCTGGTCCTCCCGATCATCTTCGCGTCGATGGATAACTCGGTGGACCCCGTGCGCCTGTCGCCCTACGTGGGCCCCAGCAAACGCCTCGGGGCGGGGCTGGCCGCGGCGACGGCAGTGGGCCCCGGCGGTCTCCTGTCCGCCATGGTGCTCTTCCTGCCCGTCTGGTTCGCCCTGTGGCGCGCCCAGTGGATTGAGGCGCTCGGCTGGTTCATCGCTGGTCTCGTGACGCTCCCTCTCGCGGTTGTGTGGGCGCGTGCGGTCGGAACCTGGTTCGCGGTGCGCCTCGACACCTCGGGAAAGAAAGACGCTGTGACCGTCCTGGGTGCCGTCGTCTTCATGATGGTCCTGACCCCCATGGGCTACTGGATGTCTGTGCTGAGTCAGAACTTCTCCGTCGAGGTCTTCCAGGCGGGATTGAATGTCGTGCTCTGGACGCCCTTCGGCGCTCCCTTCGGAGTTGTTGCCTCGTTGCTTGAGGGCGCATGGGTGGCGGCGGCTCTCCGCGGGCTCATCGTGGTTGCGACCGCGCTTCTCGGCTGGCGTGCCTGGCTGGCGGTCCTGCGCCCCGTCATGAGTGGATACGCCGGTGAGATTAGTGCTGACGCTCAGCGCGCCATCGACGAGGGGCGCCACCTCATCGACGAGTCCCTCGAAGAGGAAGAGCGCGGTCGTCGTTCCGCCCAGTCGCGAGCCGCCGGCCTGCGCAGCGTCGACCTGTTCACGCGCCTCGGCCTCGGGGTGCGCAGCGCCTCCCTGGCCGCGCGTACGCTGCGCTACTGGATCGTCGATACGCGCCTGAACATGAACATGGTGCTTGCGCTGCTGTTCCCGGTTGTTGCGATCTTTATGGGGCGGCTGGCGGCCGAGGGGCAGTCATTTGGATTCACGTCGGGCATCTTCCTCTACCTGGTGCCCATCACGACGGGCCTGACCACCGGTGCGCTCATGCAATACGACTCGACGGGCGCCTGGATCGTGGTGTCGTCGGGGATGAGCGGTCGTGAGGAACGTCGTGGGCGCCTCGTGGGGTCGCTCATCGTGTTCGTGCCCCAAGTCATCGGCTACCTCATTCATGATGCTGTGGCAGGTGCGAGTGCCTCCGATTTCATGTTCCACCAGGTGATGGGCGTTGTGCTCTTCGCAGGGGCGGCCGCCACGACCCTCGTCGTGAATGCGCGCTGGGTCTACCCGGTGCAGCCTCCGGGTACGTCGCCGCTGGCGACGAAGGGTACCGGGTCGTTCCTGATGACGATGCTCCTGCAGCTGGTAGGCTTCGCGGGTACCGCGGTCCTGCAGATTCCCTCCTACGTGCTGCTCGTGCTGGCATCATTTGGCGTGGTTCCCGACTGGGTCGCCTACGTCGTTGGCATCGTCTGGTCGGTCCTCGTCCTTGAGGCTGCCGTGCGGATTGGTGGGCGCGTGTGGGACCGGTACGCTGTCGCCGCTCTGACGTCGATCCGCAGCTGGCCGGGACACTGATTTCCTTCTTCGTGGTCACGAGGCCGGGGTTGCCCACTGGGGTGCCCCGGCCTCGTCCCTTTGTGCGAGCACGTTGCTGCTTGGTCCCGGTGTGAACACCGCTGATGATGAGCGGTATCATGTGGCCCCTGACCAGGCGTCCGTTACATCGGGGTGCGCTGGATTGGCGAAATACTGGGCATAGCTTGTAGACAAGAATGCGGATACTCGGTAATGTAATGCTCATAACCTGACCATCGATGGAGAGGAATCTTCCATGCGTATCCCGTCAATGTCGCGCTCTTTCGTCGTAGCGGCTGCCCTTGGTGCCGCTGCTCTTCCCGCCCTTCTGCCTTCACCCACCTATGCTGCGGACGTCGCGGGACCGGCGACCTGCTATCTCGCCGACGAAAACGACACCATCATCGAACCCCGCCAGGAGTACACTCCGCGCGAAGGGGCTGGTGGGCTCCCCGTGCTTCCCAGTCCCGTCGTCGCCGGCCAGTACACGCTGGAAGTGAGCGCTCCTGCCATGAACTTCGATCCGGATCAGCCTGACTTGCACTTTGCGTGCCAGGTCTTTTACGCGCCCCTCGGCAGCGTGCGTCTCGTTGCTGCCGATGGCGCCGTGCTGGCGACGCAGCGTTATGGCAACGACCAGAATGACCCGTCGCGCGCCGCGCTCACGGCGCTCCCGGCGTTGCCCGATGGGTACGAAATCGTCCCGGGCCAAACGATTCGAGGATTCGACGCTACCGCTCGCACGGTTGATCCCAATGACCCCGCGAACGCGCGCGGTGTCGGCGTCGATACGGATATTGTGATCCGTAAGATCACCGCGCAGCCCACGCCGGCACCTAGTTCGTCCACGCCGTCTACTCCATCCACACCTTCTACCCCGTCGACTCCTTCCACCCCCTCTACTCCTTCTACACCGTCTACTCCTTCCACGCCGTCTACTCCTTCTACACCGTCTACTCCTTCCACCCCCGCGACCCCCACTCCTCAGACTCCCGCTGGCGTGACACCCACTGCTCCCGTGACTCCGGTTCGGAGCAAGCCTGCTCCCTCCCACGGGCTGGCGAAGACAGGCAGTGATGCGGCGGTTCTTGCTGGCGCGGCTGGCGTCCTCGCGCTCCTGGGGGCGGGTGCTATCGCCGTGAGAAGGACGCGCGCCTGACACGCAGAAGCGGTCGCGCCATTCGCCGCAGCAAAGGCCGGTGTGTTCAATCGATAGCGATGTCCACACTCAGTGCTTGAAGGACGAGGCCGGGGCTCCCTATGGGGGTACCCCGGCCTCGTCGTTGGTTGGTGTCGTGCTCGGCTGCTGTTCCTTTGGGCTGTGCTTGGTCACCGTTCGTTGGCGCAAGAGCTTCCCGGACCTGAGAATTCTCGCTCCCGGCCGCGTCCCAGCCCGGCACGCAATCGGGTGTGTGGGCGATGAGGACCACAGTGCTTCGGCCCAGGTGGATGCCGTCGAGGAAGATGACGTCATGAACCTCATCGACGATTGGGCTGAACGGCCGTAACTGCCACAAAGGCTCACAACGCCTATGTTTATATCACCACGATGAAACAACCACCTCCAATGTTGATTTTCCCGCACCAGCAAGCCGAAAAGTCCCCACAAAACCAACACGTTTTGTTCGTTAACACAAATAAGGCGGGGGTGCCGGTGATTCACCGGCACCCCCGCCTCTGGCTGTGAAACGCGAATTACGAGCGTTTCCTCCGCATTGTCGCGGCGCCGATAGCGCCTGTCACGGCAGCGAGCATCAGCACATCGCCGGTGAGAGCACCGGTCTTGGCGAGCTGTGTTGCGGGCGTGGGAGGAACCGAGGGTGCCACCGTTGTCGGTGTAGGCGTCGGACCAGGCTTGAAGGACAGTCGTGTCACGTAGGGGTGCGACTCGCTGGTCGTGTACTTCAGGGGGTGCACCATGAGCGGAGCCTCATCCCATCCGGCAGAAGGACCGGTCATGGGTCTGCTCCACCCAGCGCTCAGAGCCATGTCTGATGGGGGGCATGCGGGCATTGGGGGATCGAACACTGTTCCAGGAACAGGCCGAGGCTTGGCCGGTTCGACAGTGTCGTAGCTGCCCATAGTCGGAGGACATGCGGGCGAAGGCGTCCCAGGCCTGACCGTGACACCGAGTTGTTTCTCGACGTCAACCGAGATGATGCCCTGCGTGAGGTGACCGATCGTGTAATCCGCATCGGCAGTTGCGGAATCAGTGAAGGCAATCTTCGAAATGGTGATCACCGCTTCGCCGTGAAGCCCGCTCATCGCATCCTTGAGGGCTTCAATAGTGGTGATCTGATCGGGGTTATCGAAGTCGACGGCGACCGTTGCGGTTTGTCCGTTAACTGCCACTGTCTTCGCTGAGAAGCCTTGGGGAAGCCCGGTCACCGAGATAGCCGAGGGGTCAGAAAACTTCAGCTGTGCAGGAAGGGTGATCTGGGTTGTGAAGCCCAAGTGAGCATTCTTCAGGGCAATATCGTCGAACGCGCTGGGCGTCTCCTCGTATTTCTGGAGGAGCTTCGCAATGCGTCCGCCGCGAAGGTCGTTCAAGTGAACGACGTTCTCGATGGTCAGAAGAGAATCTTTGTTCTCGGCGTGGATCTCTTCCGCCTGAGTCGGAGCGCCTCCATCCAGGCCGACCTTAAAATCGGTGTCGATTTCCGGGTCATCACCATTGACCGGAAGGGAGCCAAATACCTTCTTGTACTTGTAGATACCGGTCAGGCGATCCGACGACAACTCCCACCTGGAGAATTCGTAGTCAGGAATTCCTGCGGCTTGGAAGAAGTTCGGCCCGGTCTTCGAGGGCTGCAAGTCGTGGCCGTCCTCTTCATCAACCCAGCGCGTTGTCCGCGTTGGTGCGGACGCGAAGCAGTCGGTAGGCGACTGCTCGAGCGCCAGGGTCTTCGTGTCGAAGTGAAAGACCTGAGCGGGGGAGGTCGAGGAGGCGAAGAAGTTGAACTGACCCGTCACGGTCACCTGTTCGCTGGCCAGTCGAGTCGCTTCCGTGGGGTCATTGGTGCCAACAGCATAGGGGACCTTGACCTTGATCGCGTGCTGGCTGGGGTCGGCTTTCTCTGCATCGTAGATATCGAGCAGCTGCTGCCAGGTCAGATCCTTGAGCTGGATGTTCGCAGTGACCTGTGTGCGGTCATCGTTGGTGGAGAACGAGGTGTCGGCGAGCATAGACGAGGTAGATTTCGCCTGAGACGTCCCCAACGTGACGGCATCGGGGACACTCACGGTCAGTGCGATATAGGAGTTGTAGTTGCTGCCGGAGTCGTGAGGGGAGAGTCCCTGTGCAGCCGCAGCGCGGATTTCGGCCTCGTGGCCTGCCAGAAGCGCAGTGATCGGAATGTCCAGCACGACGGTACCGTGATAGGTCGTGATCACAGGGTTGGCGTTGCACACAGTCGTGCTTGTTGATGAGACGTATTGTGAGAGGGGGAAGGGCTGGGCATCGGCTTGTGCGCTGCGAGGCGCAAACACTGTTACCGTACCCGCAGCGATAAGAGCCAAACCAGCACCCGTCGCTAGAACTCTCCGGCTTTTCCTCATGATGATCCCCAGTCGTCGGTGTGCGTGTTAAACGCTATGAGTGATAATTGGTCAGTATACACATCGTCGAAAATGTGCATCGTCTATCGTGGGTGGGCTTAGCTCTGGATTGGGTGCTCCATAAGGCGAGGTCGGGGCGCCGGGGGCTCAAGGAGAGTTGTTCACTCGCGCGCAGTTACCGCCCGATCGGAGGCCGACGTGAGGCCTGTGGGGCCTGGCCGGGCATCGAGCCGAGGCTATAGGACACTACGT
This sequence comes from uncultured Actinomyces sp., assembly GCA_900556405.1. Taxonomy (GTDB): domain Bacteria; phylum Actinomycetota; class Actinomycetes; order Actinomycetales; family Actinomycetaceae; genus Pauljensenia. The sequence continues at coordinate 3,610 of USPB01000026.1, read as the reverse complement.
GTTGCTGTGTGGCGCTGGTTGTTGCTTGTGGGCCTGCAGATTTTCTGGGCGCAGGGCCCAACCGTGGGGACGGGCTGCGCCGTGGGCGGCCCGCGAGCCGTCCGCACCGCGAGCTTCGATCGGTGCGTTGGCTCGTTGTCCGGCACCCTTCAGACCTGGCTCACCAATCTCGCATGCAATTCCCCCGCGAGTATCTCAAGCTCTGAATTCACAACGTTGAAATCGCAACGTTTTTAGGCGTTGCTCAATCTTCACCAAATCGAATTGCATGCGACTTTTGAGGAAGGCCTGGCCTTGCCGCCCACGGGTGCTGCAGCCAGCCGTTCCGGTTACCTCCGGCACCCTTCATGCCGGTGGTGGTGGTGGGGGTTTGGCAGCATTAGGAGCTGGGTGACGGCGTGTCGCCGGCGTGTCGTGGTTCTAATGACGCCATTTTCCCCTTTTGGAAGCGGTGAGGCCGTGACGAGAGGCGGTGTGCTCGCCAAACTGCAGACCCATTGGGCAAAAAACGCCGAAAATCGTTCATTTTGAGGCAATGGGTCTGCACTTTGGCGGATTCGGTGTCAATCGCGGTGTGCTGCTCACATGCGAACCTCTGAAAATGCGCATTATCCCCTTGACGCGCACGTAAACCCCTAGACGTGCACCTGGGCGGCGTTGCCCACGCGCATGTCATTGGGTTAACGTGTGGGTGAGAGAGAACAGGCGTGAAATGGCGGGGCCGGACATGGCTTCAGGACCCGCGCGCGCCGCGGCCTGGCCCTGTTGGCCAGGTGGACCGGTGGTTTGAAACCATCGTCGCCTTTGCTCGCTTGTGCGTGTGTGGGATTGAAACCGCCATCGCCTTTGCGGACGGGAAATGGGCGTTTTTGGTGCAGTTTTCGGGAGCAGAGGTGGTGCCGGTTTCAGCGGTGCCTTGTTGGGGGTGAGCAGTGGTGTCGTTGGTTTCAACGTCGCCATGTTTCTGCGTCCTGTACGCGAAATATTTCGCCCTGCTCGGCCTGATGTGGGCGCAAGCGCGAAAAAGTTCGCCCAGTACACGAAAAATGGCTCAAAATGGGTGTTTTATGGCGCGCTGGGCGAGTTTTTCGCGGAAATGCGGCTGAAGGGGCCGTGTGGGGCGAGTTATTTCGCGGACCAGCAGTCGTGGGATCCAGCCGGGCGAGTTTGTTGTGCCGTGTGCCTGGCAGCCGGGCCCGGCTACTGGCACCCTTAACCCGCTCATGCACAGCTGCACCCACCTAGTGGAAGCTGGGCGCCGCCGCCCACGCTCCACTAGATGGGTTAACGTGCGCATAGGTGGGCCCAGGCATCCACTAGCCGGGCCCAGGCCGCCACCTATCGGGCTAGCGTGCGAGTGAAAGGATTCGCGTGCGCAGGATGCGTTCACAGAAACAGAAGAGGGCCTGACGGCCCGCAGGCATCCCGACGCTCTCTATATGCCCAGGGAGACGACGGAGGTGGGACCTCGAAGGGTCCTACCTCTCGGTGCGTGCGATGACCGCGCCGTCGGCGCTGAAAAGTCACCCCTCCAGCAACACGTAGTGTCCTATAACCCTAATGTCCTATAACCCCAAGGATGCTTATTGCCTAGCGTGCGGGGATGGAGTGCATACACGAAACCCCCTGCCACAATTGGGAGGGGGTTTGCAGGACACGGTATCAGTCTGCCGCCGCGAAGGCTATTAGTCCTTGGGCACTTGATCACCGGGTTTCGCGGTCATCATCTAACAGCTTGCGCTGCCAAGTATCCGTTTCAGCCCTTGTCCTAGCATCCAGTGTACGCACTGAGGTGTGCCCGAGCAAGAGTAGGCAACTACGATAGTGCCCATGTTTGACGATTCCTGCGATGCGGCCTTCTGTACGTCGCTCTTCAGTGTGTCCAAATGGGAAACTAGGAGATGCGGGCAGGTGAGTGGCGCCGCAGATATGAAAAACCGGCGACCCGTAGGCCGCCGGTTGTTTGTGCGTCATGGGGGACTTGAACCCTCAACCCGCTGATTAAGAGTCAGCTGCTCTGCCAATTGAGCTAATGACGCGGGGGTTTTGCAACCGAGAGATAAATATACAGGCGTGGCATGCTGTGCGCAAGTTATCCAGGGGTGTCGTGGCCTATGTCGCACGCGCGGCGTGAATCTGGTGGACTGACGGTAATGAGTCTCGCGCAGGGGCGGACAGTGAGCGGGCAGACTCGGACACTTACAATGGGATCTCGGATGAAAGGGGAACGTCATGTCGGACGCGTCGAGCGCGTATTCCACCGTCGTGGAGGACATTCTCAAGCTCGTGTGGAGCGCCGAGGACGCCGGGCGCGATGGCGTCAAGCCCAAGGATGTCTCCGAACACATGGGAGTCGTTCCCTCGACCGCGACTGAGAACATCCAGCGCCTGGCCCGCCAAGGCCTCGTGACGCACGAGCGCTACGGGAGGGTACGCCTGACCCCGCAGGGGCGCGCGATCGCCCTGGGTATGGTGCGCCGTCACCGACTCCTCGAAACGTACCTGCACGAAGCCCTCGGTTTCTCCTGGGATGAAGTGCACGAAGAGGCGGAAATCCTCGAACACGCGGTCTCAGATCGGCTCCTCGATCGCCTCGACCGCGTGCTGGGCTACCCGACCCGTGATCCCCACGGGGATCCGATCCCGCGTGCCGATGGCTCCAGTGATGCCCTCGCTGGTCGCCCTCTCGATGAACTCGACGCTGCGGCCGGGGGAATCGTCGACCGGCTGCCCGACCGCGACCCCGAGGCGCTTCGTGCATGGGAAGAGATCGGCCTCGTCCCCGGTGCTCACATCGCTGTCGTCGCCACCGGAGCCGACGGAGTGACGGTCCTCCTCGACGATGGGCAGATGCTTCTCCTGGATCCCTCCCAGGCCTCGGGCATTATCGTCCGTGACTGACAAGCCTGGGCGACACTCCGGCAACGGGTTCGTTTGCTCCTGACGCATCCTCATTGACGAGGCCCGGAAACGACGCAGCCCACCTGACCGATGGGGCCGGGTGGGCTGGGAGCGCCCTCGTGGGGCGCACAGATGGGGAGCGATGGCACTCAGGCGAGCGCAGCGGATCCCATCGACGGGGGCACGTGCGCGCCGTGGCCTGCCGAGAGGAGGGCCTGACGCAGCGCCGTCATCGCGCTATCGAGCTCCTCATCGGTGGCCGGCGCCGCCTTCGAGAGCAGCGCGTCGGACTCGTCGCGCAGGGGAATCACGTGCAGGTGCGTGTGGTGGACCTCGAAGCCGGCGATGACGAGGCCGGCGCGTGGGACGCCAAAGGCCGCCTTCTGGGCGAGGCCGATCGCGCGCGCCACCTTCATCAGGTGCGCGGCCACGTCGGAGGGGGCGTCGGTCCACGCCTCGTAGGAGGTGCGCGGAACGACGAGGACGTGCCCCGGAGACGTCGGTTCGATCGTTGCGAAGGCGACGCACAGGTCGTCTGCCCACACGAAGCGTCCGGGCCAGACGCCCGTAATGATGTTGTCGAAGACAGTGCTCATGCGACTATTGTCACCTATTTGCGTCCGTTTCGTGCAGTCATCGCATCCGGCGGGGCGCGCGGGCGTGAACTACCCTGGTGGGGAGTATTGTTACGCGACCCATCGTTAAGCGA
>USPB01000025.1 GCA_900556405.1 uncultured Actinomyces sp. | reverse complement strand
GCAGGGGGCGCCATTCCTCGTCGTAGAGGTCGGGCAGGGCGAAGCCGCAGCGCGCCGCGATTTCGCCGACGAGGCGCAGGATTGAGCGCGCGCGGTCGAACCAGACGCGCTCCCCCGTCGCTTCCCAGGCCGCCAGGTAGGCCTGCGCGGTGTCGAGGTTGGTGGAGAGGCGACGCAGGGGCGAGCGCGTGCCAGTCGCGGCCTCGATCTCCTCGCGTACGGCACCGGCGCACGGGTCCCACCAGCGCTGATCCTGGTCCGCTTCAAGGTCGGCGAGCAGGTCGCGCGCCTCATCGTGCCCGACCATCACGGCGGCGGTCGCAGCGCCGATCATCGCCGATTGGGCGCGCTGAGAGAAGATCGCTCGAGGAACGGGGGTGGCACTATTTTCCGAGGTGGGCACGACCTCGGCGTACCAGGATCCGTTCGGGGCGCGCAGGGGTCCGGTCAGGGCGGCGAGGCCGTGGCTGACCAGGTGCGCGGCCCCCTCGATGCCTCGCATCTGCGCGAGGGCGAAGACGTGCGTCATGCGCGCGCTGATACGCGCGTCGAGCGGGCGTCCGAGGTCCACCTGACCGTCGGCGCGCAGGAAGGCGAAACCGACCCGCGCCTTCGACCGGGAAGCGAAGGCGACGAGCGCGTCAAAATCGGCGTCGAATGCACGGCGCAGGTCTTCGTTGTTCCAGGGGGCGTTCATGACTGTTCTCCTGCCGGTACGTGCCTTCACGGTATCACCTGCCCAAGCGCTGCGGGCGGAGGCGGGGACGCTGAGCGCGCAGTTGAGCGGGCAATTGCGCGTGAGCCGTCAAGCGCGTCAGGAGCGGCCGACCAGCTGCAGATCCGCTTGGGGTGCGAGGAGCGCGAGGGCTTCTTCGACGCAGGCGCTGATCGTTCGCACGCGCTGGACGTGCGGGGAGAGGACGTCGGGGGCGTCCGTGCCCACCATGATCGTGGGAACGCCGTAGCGGGCGACCAGGCTTTCGACGGTGTGCGCGCAGGCAGGCCCGCAGCCCAGGACGACGGTCAGTGCGGGAACGCCGCCACGCACGTATTCGCGGAAGCGTTCGGCGGCGCTGACGCCTCCGTAGTTCTCGCTGGAGAGTAGGCGAACGTCGCACCCGTACCAGGCCAGGGCGACGCCGACGACCTGGGCCGGTGTCTCATGGAGGGCATCGCTGACGATTGCGATGCGGTCCCCGCCGATGAGGGCGCGCGTGGGCCGCGACTGGTAGGCGCAGCGGCATACGCGCTGGAAGGCGTTGACGAGCATGATGGCGGGCGAGGATCCGACCGGGTCGCCGCCGGGTGCGGATCGCAGGGATTTGAGGGCGGGTTCGACAAATCGCGACCACGTATGGACGAGGCCGTGGCTGGCGACCGCCGATTCGAGCACTTCCTCGAGGCGTTCGTAGTCGTCGGCGAGAACGACAGTGCGCAGCTGTGCGGCGTTGTCGGGGCCGGATTGGGGTAGGCGCGTCCGTTCGGCCAGGGCGCGTTTGGCTGCCTCGGCGGCGGGCAACCCGGCGCGCACGTGGTGAATCATGGTGCGCAGGCGCTCAACGTCCTCGGGCAGGTAGCGGCGGCGCGCTCCGGCTTCTCGTTGCGCGGGGCCGAGGCCGTAGCGTCGTTCCCAGGTGCGCAGCGTCGACGCTGATACGCCGAGTTCGTCGGAGACGGAGGAGACGGTACGGGAGCGGTCGGCGAGAGCCGACTGCTCGATGATCGCCCGTGGCATGCCCTCTCCTCTCCGCATTGTGTCGGTGCTTGTCCGGTACCCCGATTCTTGCGTGTGAGAAGCTGACACGCCACAGGAAAGACCCTACGCACACACAAAAAGTTGTTCACAAAGTTATTCACTGCTCGTTCAACTCGCGCGCCTGAGTATTTTCGGGGTTTTAACAGTCCAGACCCCCACGCGCTGAGAACTGGATCATAATTCGAGAAAGATCCTTGAATAACTACCGCGCAAGTGTCTATTCTTGCCGACATCGTGTGCCGAAAATGTCGGCACGACAGACATGAAGGAGGCACCCAATGACTGACGTCTCCCGTCTGCCCGGACCCATGATCGATGCGTGGGAATGGCAGTACGAAGCGGCGTGCCGTGACCTGGACACCGAGCTGTTTTTCCACCCCGAGGGTGAGCGCGGCTCCACACGCCGACGCCGCGCGGCGAACGCCAAGGCGATCTGCGCAACCTGCCCGGTGATCGAGCAGTGCCGGTCCTACGCTCTGGCCGCCCAGGAGCCCTACGGCATCTGGGGTGGAATGACCGAAGAAGAACGACGCGAAGAGATCCGTTCCTCCGGGCGCGGTCGCCGCGTCTCCTAACGCGCATCCATTGTTCGGTGCGGCATCGCCACCGCGATGCCGCACCTTTTTACTGCCCACCCAAACGCCCATCCTCTCCGGGAGCTCGCATGACCAGCAACGACAACTTGGCCTCGCAGGACAAGGCCGAGGACGCCCCGACCAACCTGTACAAGACGCTCTTCTTCGTGACCGCGCCGATCACGGCGATCCTCGCGGGCGCATGCGTGTGGATGGGCGTCCAGCTCTCCTCCACCTCTCCGGCGAGTCAGGCCACCCCTGCGGCGACGCCCACAGCGGCCACTCAGATGCCGCAGAATACGGAGACTGCGGCCCCCAGCCAGACGAACGCGAACAATCTGGAGATCATGAAGTCGTTCGTGCGTCACCAGGCGGACGATCCGCAGGCGAAGGGGGACATCAACGCCCCCGTCACGATGGTTCTCTTCTCTGATTTCGCGTGCCCCTATTGCACGAAGTACGCCCAGGAGGTCGACCCGGCGCTGGCTGACCTCGTCGCGGATGGCACGCTGCGCGTGGAGTGGTACGACCTGGCGCAGATCACCGAGACCTCTCCCCTGGCCGCGCAGGCGGGCATCGCAGCCGGCGAGCAGGGCAAGTTCTGGGAGTTCCACGACGCGGTCTACGCGGCGGCCGACCCGACCGGGCACCCGCAGTACTCCGAGCAGGCCCTCGTCGACTTCGCGGCCCAGGCGGGCGTGCCCGACCTGGATAAGTTCCGCGAGACGATGCTCGCCGACCACACCGTCGCCAAGGTGAAGGCAGCCAAGGAACAGGCTCACCAGGCGGGTATCAGCGGCACGCCCACGATGTTTATCAACAAGGCGTTCGTCAGCGGTTACCGGGACGCCTCCTACATCCGCAACACGATCCTCGAACAGGCGGCGCAGTCCGCTTCCTGACGCGAGGACCCGCGCCGCACGGATGCACGGCGCGGGGACAACAAACAAAAAGGGCGGCCCGGAAGGAATCCTTCCGGGCCACCCCTGTAGCGTTCAGTATGCGAAGCGCTCAGCGCTCCACGACCGCCAGCACGTCACGCGAGGACAGGATCTGGAACTCCTGGCCGTCGTACTTGACCTCGGTGCCGCCGTAGCGCGAGTAGATGACCACGTCGCCGACCTTGACGTCGACGGGAATGCGGTTGCCGTTGTCGTCCACGCGGCCGGGGCCCACGGAGATAACTTCGCCTTCCTGCGGCTTCTCCTTGGCGGTGTCCGGAATGACCAGGCCGGAGGCGGTGGTCTGCTCGGCCTCAACCTGGCGGATGACGATGCGGTCCTCGAGGGGCTTGATGGAGATCGACATTGTCGCTCCCTTTCTTTTTTGTCACGAAGGTGCTCGTCCGTTCCCTGCCGTCGCGGGGGTCAGGTGCGGGACCGGTCGCGGGTTTTCCCGCGCTTCCTCCACGAGTGTAGGCGCGGTCCTGGCACTCGGGCAAGCCGAGTGCCAGGCGCGTTCACCCTGGGCGAGACTCGGCCCGCACTATCCGCACCCGACCGCGCACCCACAGACGGCCTCGTCCCTGAAGAGATGGGACAATGAGCGGGTGAGCGCCCTGACCCCTATTCTGTCCTCCCCCGGCTGGGAGCTGCTGGAATCCCTGCAGGCCAAGCAGGCCACCAACCCGATTCCCCTGCCGGAGCTCGGCTCTGCCCTGCGAGCCTCCGGCCTCGACGCGGAGCTGGTGGTCGCCGTCCTCACCCAGCTCGCCCTGCGCCAGGCTGCGCGCGCCAAGTTCGGCCCCTTCGCCTCGCACATGGTGTTCACGCGCGACGGCCTCGAGCAGGCCACGCGCCTCGTCGTGGCCGCCCGGCATGCCCAGCGATTCCGGGACTGCGGTGCGAGCCGCGTCGCGGACCTGGGCTGCGGCATCGGATCGGACGCCATGGCGATCGCCGGCCTGGGCATGGACGTGCTGGCCGTCGACATCGACCCCGACGCCGCGGGGGCCGTCGCCGCGAACCTACGCGCCTTCGAGGGCTCCGAGGTGCGCCTGGGGGACGTCACCGACCTCGACATGGGCGAGCTGGCCGCCGAGGGCGTCGACGCAATCTTTGCGGATCCCGCCCGACGCACGGGAGCCTCGCGCGGGTCGGCGCGCATCACGGACCCGGAGCAGTGGTCCCCTCCCCTCTCTCTCGCCCTGGGCTGGTCCTCCACGATCGACCGCGTCGGCATCAAGGTCGCGCCGGGCATCGCGTACGAGCACATCCCCTCCTCCTGGCACGCGCAGTGGGTGAGCGTGGGCGGCGACCTCGTCGAGGCCTCGCTCTGGTCTCCCGCACTGTCCCCCGAGGGGCGGGGGCGTTCGTGCCTCCTCCTCGACGAGGCCGGGGCCGCCCATTCGCTCTCCACGCCCGAGGGCTTCGCACCCAACGCTCCCGCGCCCCGCGTCGAGGTCGCTCCCCTGGGCGCGATGGTTGCCGAACCCGACAGCGCGGTCATCCGCGCGGGGCTCCTCGGGCGCCTCGCACAAGACGTCGGAGCTGGCATCGTGTCCGACAAGATCGCCTACCTGACCGGGGACGAGCTGCCCGAATCCCCCTTCTATGACCGGTTCGAGGTCCTGGCGGTGACCAACCTGCGGGCAAAGGCAATTTCTGTCGAGCTGCGCTCGCGCGGGGCTGGCAGCGTCGAAATCAAGAAGCGCGGAGCGGACATCAACCCGGACGACCTGCGTAAATCCTTGAAATTAGGCGGCGGAGGCGAGCAGCTGACCGTCATCGCGACGCGCGTCGACGGGCGTCACCGCGCGATCATCTGCCGACGGTTGGCTAAAAACCTGTAAGGAAGCTCTCGGCCGCCACTGGGCCCCTGCCTGCCAGAATGGAGGCAGCCAGCGAAAGGATCGACATGTCTTTGCCCTTCGGTTCCTCCCAGCGCTCCACGATTGGTGTCGAGTGGGAGCTCCAGCTCGTTGACCGTGATTCCCACGACCTGCGTCAAAGCGCGGACGCCATCATCGACCGCGCGACGACCGACGGCACGCTCTACCCGGGCGTGCACCGCGAGATGCTGCTGAACACGATCGAGGTCGTCTCCAAGCCACGCGCGACCGTCGCCGAGTGCATGGCCGACCTCATGGACTGCGTTGACTACCTGACTCCGCTGGCCTCGGACCTACGCATCGACCTGGCGACCGCCGGCACGCACCCCTTCGCACGCCCAGGCCGCCAGCGCGTCACCGATTCACAGCGCTACGCGCAGCTGGTCGAGCGCACCGCCTACTGGGGACACCAGATGCTCCTGTACGGCGTCCACGTCCACGTCGGCGTCGAGGACCGCGCAAAAATCCTGCCGATCCAGGCCGCCCTCACCGCCCACCTGGGCCACCTGCAGGCTATCTCCGCGTCCTCCCCCTTCTGGGCGGGTGAAGACACCGGCTATGCGTCTAACCGCACGATGGTCTTCCAACAGCTGCCCACCGCCGGCATCCCGCGCCAGTTCGCCACGTGGGAGGACCTTGAGGCCTACACGGACGACATGATCCGTACGGGCGTCATCGAGGGATTCGACGAGGTCCGCTGGGACATCCGCCCCTCCCCTTCCTTCGGCACGATCGAAAACCGCGTGTACGACGCGGCGACGAACGCGACCGAGGTCGGCATTTTCGCGGCCTTCACCCACGTCCTCGTCGAGCACTTCTCGCGCCTGTACGACGCGGGTGAGCCGCTGCCCGTCCTACCGGACTGGTTCGTCGCCGAAAACAAGTGGCGCTCCGCCCGCTACGGCATGGACGCGACCCTCATCGTCTCGCGCGACGGCGCAACCGAGAGCGCCCGCGACGGCATCGCGCGACTGAAGGAGGAGCTGGCCCCCGTGGCCGAGGACCTGGGATGCGCGCGCGAGTTCGCGGGCCTCGAGACGATCCTGGCGATCGGCGCGTCCTACGAGCGCCAGCGCGCCGTCGCGGCGGCCGCCCGCCCCGGCCAAGGCCTCGACGCAGTGGTGGATCTCATGCGCGCCGAAATGAGCGCTGGGCGCCCCCTCGCCCTCGCCGAATTCGCAACCCTGAACGCCTAAACGCGTGCAACAAGTTGCCCCACGCCTCCCCCGGGCGCGGGGCAACTGTCGTCATCGCCACACGTTCCCAGCCCACTGTCAGCGCGCTCCCAGAACACCGCCGTATCCTAGAAGCGGCCGTAAAACTGAAGCTGAGAGGACACTCGCCCGTGGTGCAGGAAGCAACGCAGTCACCCGAATCTGAACACGAACCATCTGCGCTCGCCAAGGTCCTCGCCCCGATCGGCGCCACCCTGCAGACACTCTGGCTCCTACTCTCCTCACTCGCGCGACTCACCGTCCGCTGGCTCTCGCGCTGCCCCGCCACTGCGGTCCTGACCGTCGCGCTCATGATCACCTCGGCGTCCTACTGGGTATGGCGTGGCCAGTTCCAGGCCCTCGAAGCCGACCCGTCCAGTCCCCACTGGTGGGCGGTCCTGTCCTCCATCGGCGCGGTTCCGGGCAACTTCATCGCGACAGCCGTGCTCGGCACCATCGTCATGATCGTCGCGGGCGGCGCGGCCGAACGGCACCTGGGTACCCGCGCGTGGATCGCCGCCGCCGCGGCCGGACAGATCGTCGGCGTCGCCGCCACCTGGCTGACGCTGCCGCTCCTCACCCGTTTCTTCTCCACCTGGGGACAGACCATCGACGCGGGAAGCCTGTGGGGCACCAGCCTCGTCCTCGTCGCGCTCATGGGTGCGGCCGCGCAATCGCTGGCCTCCCACTGGCGCTGGCGCGCCAACTTCCTCCTGATCGGCATCCTCGTCCTGTCTGCCGCAATCCTCGGGTCGGCGATCTCCTACGCGCGCGTGTGGGCTCTCCTCGCGGGCATGGTGGCCGCACGGCTTGCTGGCGTGCGCGGAGAGCGCACCGACTCCCTCGACGACATCACGATCGGCCGCCAGCTGGCTTCCGTCGCCGCCCTGTGCTGGGCGTGCGCGGCTACCCTGACGGTCGTGGCCTCCTCCCCCGAGGGCCCTCTCGGGCAAATGCGTTGGTCGCTGGGACCCGCGTGGTGGCTCGAAGGACGCACAGGCATCATCGCCACCCTCCTGAGCCTGGCACCCATCACACTTCAGCTCATCTTCGCCTACGGCTTGCGTAAGGGTCGGCGCGCCGCCTACTACGGCACCCTCATCCTTCAGCTCGTTCTCGGCATCTCGACCGTCGCGTCGACGGCTACTGCCCTCGCCCAGGGCACCGACGAGAACGGCATGGCCAGGCCCGAGCTCGTGACAACAGCGTCGCTCCTCCTCGTCCCCGTCATCCTCAACATCGCCCTGTGCGCCATCACGTGGTCGGTGCGCCGCTCCTTCACCATCCACGCGGTACCCTCCACGACCTCGACCCTGCTGCGCCGCTGGCTGATCCTCATGGCGGCCTGCGCGGGCGCTGTCCTCGTCCTCGGTTTCCTCACGAGCGACTCGTTCGTCCCCCTCGACGCTCTGAACTCCGGCGATGATCTGACGGTCACCGACTACGCCTCACCGTTGCAGATCTTCCACGACTACCTGCTCGCTCTTCTCCCCACGGCAACCGCCTCGATCTTCGAGCCGTCCCTCGTTCCGATGACCCTCTTCGCCGAGGCACCGGTCCAGTGGGTGCCCCTCGCCGCCTGGGTGGGCACGCTCGTGATCATCCTGAGCGCGCTGCTGGCCAGGCCTCGTATCCCGCAGTCCTCGCCGCTCGAGAGCCTCACGCCGCTCCTGCGCGCCCATGGCGCCGGCACGCTCGGATGGATGCAAACGTGGGCGGGCAACCAGGTGTGGGTGTCTGAGTCGGGCGAGGCGGGGGTCGCCTACCGCGGGTCGGGCGGCGTTGCGCTGACCGTCACCGACCTCGCGTACGAACCGGGCAAGGCCACCGCAGCCATCGCACAGTTCGCGTCCTTCGCGTCCTCCGCGGGCCTGACCCCCGCGCTCTACTCGGTCCACGAGGAACTCGCGCAGGCCGCGCGCGAGGAGGGCTGGACGATCATGCAGGTCGCCGAAGAATCCCTGCTCGACCTGCCCGATCTCGCCTTTAAGGGCAAGGCCTACCAGGACGTGCGCACCGCCATGAACCACGCCACCCGCGAGGGCGTGTCGGCCGTGTGGACCACCTGGGACGAGTGCCCGGCGGGGTGGCGCGACCAGATCACCGCCATTTCCAACACGTGGAGCGCCGACAAGGCCCTGCCCGAGATGAGCTTTACGCTCGGCAGCGTGCGCGAGCTCGCGGTTCCCGAGACGCGCATGCTAGTCGCTCTCGACGAGGAATCGACGATCCACGCGGTCACTTCGTGGCTGCCGATCTACCGCGACGGAGCGGTCATCGGCCTGACCCTGGATGTCATGCGTCGGCGCGCGAGCGGGTGGCGCCCCGCAATCGAGTTCCTCATCGGCAAAGCGGCCCTGTCCGCGCAGGAGGAGGGCCTGGAGATCCTCTCCCTGTCGGGTGCTCCCCTGTCGCGCTCGGCCGACGACACCTCGGCGTTCGGGCCGCTCACCGACGCACTCGCGGCCATCATGGAGCCGCTCTACGGCTTCACATCGCTGCACGCGTTCAAGCGCAAGTTCAAGCCCCGCACACAGTCCCTCTATCTGGCGGTGCCGGATCCGGCCTCGCTCGCAACCGTCGGCCTGGCCATCTCGCACGCCTACGTGCCCCACGTATCCCCCGCGCAGACCCTCACCCTCGTCGCTTCGGTCAGCGGCGGACTGGCCAAACTCGCCGCGAAAGGCGTGGGCGATCTGCGGTCCACGCGCGCGGCCTCGCGCGAGGTCGCACAGGCCCAGGCCGGGAAGGACAAGCAATGAGCGTTATTGGAAACATCCCGCTGACCTCGCTAACAACCCTCGTCGTTGTCGGAGCGCTCGCCCTCGCCGCCCTGCTGGGAGGGGCGGCCCTGCTGGCGCGCTCTGAGCCCTCGCGCTGCCCGGGACGCGCGAAGCGATGGCTGGGTCGCACCGCCATCTTCCTCGTCCCCACGATCCTCCTCGCATCGGCGGGTGGGCTGGTCTTCAATCGTTCGCTCGTCCTCGTGAAAACCAGCGGCGACCTGGGAAACCTCATCATGTCGACCGTCGTCGGCTCAACCACCCAAACCGGGGGCGAGGCCGACGTCGAGGCGCAGTCAGCTCCCGCATCCGAACTCGACGCAACCTTCACGACCGCCGACGACGGAATGCTGGAAACCACCTGGACCGGCCCATCGAGCGGTATCACCCAACCCGTCGACGTCATTACACCGACCGGCTATTCGACGACCGACGGAAAGACCTACGGCGTCATCGAGCTCCTACACGGCTACCCGGGCGGCCCCGACGGCATCCTGCAAGGCCTCGGCATCCAACAGGAACTGGACAAGGCCATTGCCGCCGGCATCATCCCGCCGGCGATCGTCGTCGCCCCCGGTCTCGACGTCGATGAGGAAGCGCACGACTGCGCTGACATCGAAGGGCGCCCAGCCGTGTACACGTGGGTCTCCCACGACGTCCCCGAGATGATTCGGCACAACTTCCCCAACACGACGTCCAACCGCGATGGCTGGATGATCGGCGGCTTCTCCGCAGGCGCCTACTGCGCGATTTGGACCGCTCTGCGCACCCCGCAGACCTACGGGGCTGCCGCGTCGCTGTCCGGCTACGACACGCAGATCGAGGGACAGATGACCAACCAGGGGGACCAGTACCTCGCTGACAACACGCTGTCGACCATGCTGGCGAATCGCACGCCGGACGGGCTGCGCATCTACGCGATGGCCGCCGGGGACGACGCGGTCGGCGGCGCCTACACCGCCCTCAAGATGGCGTCGGCCGTCAAATCTCCCGACTCGGTCACCACGGATGTCCCGCCGACCGGCGGACATACGGGCCCCCTCTGGAGCGAACACATCCCCAACATGCTGGCCTGGTGGGGTTCTTCAGATCGCGTCGCCCGAGCCGTCGGTGCAGCTCCGACGGCGGCTACCGCTCAGTCATCCGAGGCCTACGAATCCGTCGTTCCGGTCACCACCGTGACCCACGAAGTTCGGCCAACCGCCCCGAACGGCTACGTGACGCTCGGCATTCTCATCGTCGGGGTTCTGATCTCCCTCGTGCTCGCCTGGCACTTCGCGCCGCGCTGGCAGCTGGGCCGCCACGAGGAGAGGACCGACGAGGAGCACGGCGAGCACCACGCGCGTCACCGCGCGCAGCGCTCGGGCCGGTTCAACGCACTCCCCGACCCAGCACTCAGCGCGCTCGCATACCTGGCACGGCTCACCGCGCTGGGCGCCGCAGTCGGGAGCGCCGCGGCACTCATCGGCATTGCCTCCAACATGGTGGGTGGCTTCTACACCTCGTGGAGCTCGATCGCCGAAAGCTTCGTGGCCGGCCTGCGCTAACAGCGCGCCAGCTTCAGGCGCGCGGCGCCATGTAGGTTGTCGTCAGCTCCATGCCCGAGTCCGGGGAGAAATCCCAGTCCGAGGGCGGCAGGCCTGCGGCAACCAGCTCCGAGCCAATCGCAGCGATCTGAGCGCCATTGTCCGTGCAGAAGCGCAGCGGAGGCATACGCACGGCGACACCCGCGGCCTCGGCTCGCTCCGTCAGGAGGGCACGCAGGCGCGAATTCGCAGAGAAACCGCCGCCCACGACGATCGTCTTGCACCCGGTGTCCAAGGCCGCTCGCACGGCCTTCGCCGTCAGAGAGTCGTTGACGGCCTCGGAGAACGCCGCGCAGACGTTTTCCTTGCTGACACTCTCACCTCGTGCGGTCGCGCCCTCAATATAGCGGGCGACAGCCGTCTTCAGGCCCGAGAACGAGAAGTCGTACTTGTGGCGCTCCTTGTCCTTGCCTGCGGCCAGGCCGCGCGGGAAACGGATCGCCTCGCGATCCCCCTGCTGGGAGAGGCGGTCCACGTGCGGGCCGCCCGGGTAGGGCAGGTCAAGGAGACGCCCGACCTTGTCGAAGGCCTCACCGGCGGCATCGTCCAGGGTCCCACCGAGTTCGACGACATCCGTCGCGATGTTGCGGATCTCGAGGATATTCGAGTGCCCGCCCGAGACCACGAGGCCGATAAAGTGATCGGGCAGCGGCCCCTCGGCGAGCTTATCGACCGCGAGGTGACCGATCACGTGGTTGACGCCGTACAGGGGCTTGCCCAGGGACGAGGCCAGGGCCTTCGCCGCGCAAATACCAACGGTCAGAGAGCCGACGAGGCCCGGTCCAGCGGCCACCGCGATCGCGTCAACGTCCGCAAGGGTGACACCTGCCTCGTCGAGCGCGGCGTGCAGCGTCGGCAGGAAGGACTCAAGGTGCGCGCGCGACGCAATCTCGGGGATGATGCCGCCGTAACGCGCGTACTCATCCATCGACGTCGCCGTACGGTCGACGAGCAGCTGCGTGCCACGCACGAGGCCGACGCCGGTCTCATCACAGGTTGACTCAATACCAAGGACCAGGGGTTCACTCACGTCCCCTAGTTTAGGACGCACGTGCGGGCGCCGCCGCACACGCGCGGGCGCGCGGTCCGACGAGTCAGGAGTCGGCGTCGACCTGATCCCCCGAACGCGCGTTCGCAACGAACATCGCGACGCCCGCAACGGCAAAGACCAGCAGGCTCCACGGGAACAACGAATCCGCGATCGGCTTGATCTGAGGCGACCCGAAGAGAACACCCAGGAGCAGGAGGATCGATAGGATCGCAAAGACAATCATCGCCGTGATGCCGATGGTCGCGCTGACCCAGTAACGCCGCGTGTGCGTGTTCGGGCCGGTTTCATCGAAGTGCATGGCAGGACTCCTCTCTGAGCCGATGATCCTTTCTTCATCATACGCCCCGCAGCGCCGCATGATTGCCACTTTGGATCAGGCTGGGCCAAGGCCCCACCGAGGAGGAGACTGCGGCAAGTTACGGGGGCATAACGCGGGAGGGCCCGGCGCATATGCGCCGGGCCCTCCGTGAGGCCACTCCAGATCGATCAGACGCCCTTGAAGGCAGCCTTGCCGAGCTGGCGGTTGAGGTTTGCGATCACGTCGAGCGGGATCTGCTTGGGGCACACCGCCGCGCACTCACCGATGTTCGAGCAGGAGCCGAAGCCCTCCTCGTCCATCTGGTTGAGCATGTTGACCACGCGCTTGTAGTTCTCGGGCTTGCCCTGCGGGAGCAGACCGAGGTGCGTGACCTTCGCGGAGGTGAACAGCATCGCGGACGCGTTCGGGCAGGCAGCCACGCACGCACCACAGCCGATGCAGGCGGCAGCCTCGAACGCGCGATCCGCGTCCTGCTTCGGGACCGGGGTCGCGTGCGCGTCGGGGGCTGCACCCGTGTTCACGGAAATGTAGCCGCCGGCCTGGATGATGCGATCCAGGGCGGAGCGGTTGACCACGAGGTCCTTGATGATCGGGAAGCCCTCTGCACGCCACGGCTCGATCGTGATGACGTCACCGTCGTTGAAGGAACGCATGTGCAGCTGGCAGGTCGTGGTGACCTCCGGGCCGTGCGCGATACCGTTGATGACGATGCCACACTGACCGCAGATACCCTCGCGGCAGTCGGAGTCGAAGGCGATGGGTTCCTCGCCGCGTGCGAAGAGCTCTTCGTTCAGGACGTCGAGCATCTCCAGGAACGAGGACTCTTCCGAGATTCCCTTCACCTGGTATTCATGAATTGCGCCCTTGTCTTCGGGACCGTTTTGGCGCCAGATCCTCAGTGTCAGGTTCACTTGTAGCTCCGCTGCTTCAGCTCGATGTCGTTGTAAATCAGGTCTTCCTTGTGGAGGATCGGGGGCTCGCCGTCACCGGCAAACTCCCATGCCGCCACGTACAGGAACTTGTCGTCGTGACGCAGGGCCTCGCCCTCGGGAGTCTGGGACTCCGCGCGGAAGTGGCCACCACACGACTCTTCGCGGTGCAGGGCGTCGATGCACATGAGCTCGCCCAGCTCCATGAAGTCAGCCACGCGGCCGGCCTTCTCGAGGGACTGGTTGAGTTCGCCGATCGACTTGCCGGGAACGCGAACGTTCTTCCAGTAGTCGGCACGCAGCTCACGGATCAGACCGATGGCCTTCTTCAGGCCTGCCTCGGTGCGCTCCATGCCGCAGTACTCCCACATGATCTTGCCCAGTTCCTTGTGGAACGAATCCACGGAGCGAGTGCCATTGATCGACATGAGGGTGTCGATGCGTCCCTGAGCGGACTCGAGAGCTTCCTTGACGGAAGGCGAGTTCTCGTCCAGCTTGGGCAGGTGGAAGCAGTGCGCCAGGTAGTCGTTGATCGTGTTGGGCAGGACGAAGTAGCCGTCCGACAGGCCCTGCATGAGCGCCGAGGCACCCAGGCGGTTTGCGCCGTGGTCGGAGAAGTTCGCCTCACCGGCCACGTACAGACCGGGCAGGTTCGACTCGAGGTCGTAGTCAACCCACAGGCCGCCCATGGTGTAGTGGACGGCCGGGTAGATACGCATGGGCACCTCGTAGGGGTTGTCGCCCGTAATGCGCTCGTACATGTCGAACAGGTTGCCGTACTTCGCGGAGACGGCCGCCTTGCCCATGCGGGAGATGGCCTCGGAGAAGTCGAGGTAGACGCCACGGGCGACACCGTCGATCTTCGGGCCGACGCCACGGCCCTCATCGCACATGTTCTTGGCCTGACGCGACGCGATGTCGCGGGGCACGAGGTTACCGAAGGAGGGGTAGATGCGCTCCAGGTAGTAGTCGCGGTCCTCTTCGGGGATGTCGCGCGGGTCCTTCTCGCAGTCCTCGGCGCGCTTGGGCACCCAGATGCGGCCGTCGTTACGCAGCGACTCCGACATGAGGGTCAGCTTCGACT